>JBGCES010000773.1:0-6540 GCA_045106545.1 Saprospiraceae bacterium | reverse complement strand
GAACCTGTCTCAATCTTCATTACCTGAATTAAATGCTGATTGTTGTTACTTACAATAAAATCAAAATCAAGTCCTGCACCTCCGTTCTTCAATGGAAAACCTGCTATGACTAGATCATTGGAACTATAAACGGGAATCGGAACATCGTTCACCAACTGATACAATACTCGATCCTCAGAACTGGTCCCCCCCGTGAAATTTAACCCCGCTATCCAGTAAACATTATCATCTCCTGACATAAAGGGACGAGAATGAAAAGTAGTGTTCACTCCTTCCTCAAAGCCAGGCGCTTGCGTATCTTTTACGAGTATTAATCCGTCCTGATTATAGACCGCGTCCGCGTCATCAAAGCTAGGGCCGATTAAAAATTTACCATCACTGCCAATGCCAGAAGAACGTTCAAACGTTCCGTCCACATTAGTATCCTGATTGGCATTGAAAACGGGCGCATCATCGAACCACATACTGTCAATTTCATCTACTCTCGTAAATGAAAAACCTACTTGTCCTTGTGGATTAGTAGTTGGATTATTGAAACTGCTGAAAAAAGTGGTGTCCACAAAGTCACCTTCGATAGCGATAACTTCTAAGGAAAGAGTCGCTTGAGTATGACCGTAGATTGAGATAAATATGGCAGCAATGAAGATGATGAAGTTTTTCATGGAGAAAAAATTAAGGTTCCCATTCATTATAAAAGTACAGTTACCCCCCAACTGAAACTATAGATAACTAGTAAAGAACCCTAACTTTAAAAAAGCAACAAAAAGAATTATATATTTTAAAACATTGGCGTTGCTTAAAGTATTTCAACAATGCTTACTCCATTAGATATTTATCAACGGAGCAAGCACTATCGAAATAAAAAATAATATTAAGATTCTCTGTTTCCTATCAATAAAGATAGGTAGAACTACCCCCTAATTTATAGGACAAATCCGACGATCATGCGTAAGTTTCCGACATCCCACTAGCACAAAACCGACACGACTAACACATTTCCGACAACATGGGATTTAGATGTCTTTTAAAAGACAGTTTAGCGCATTTCGATGGGCTGATTTTCTTCACTTTTGTCATATCGTTTTTAAAGGGAAGGTCATTTTTTTACTCAGTAACTTAACTTCTAAAAAGGATTTACTGTACCGTAAAATCGCTTATCAATAGCGAAGATGGCTCCACTGCTTGATTAACAAATTCTATTTCCGTAAGCATTTATCCGAATTCAGTACAAGCTCATACACACTTTATAGTGAATTTTCTTACCGCGACTTCCATTGATTTGGTTCTCTACAATTTGACCAGTCGAAAAGTAGTGCCTATCGCTAATCGCCATGCCATAACAGCATAAACACAACAGCATAGAATGGGCAGCCCTCGCTGTGCCAGCGGGAACGTACTTTATATTTTTAAATAGAAGGAATGATAGTAAAATAGCATAAATGTAATAGAAATGATAGTGTGATGCTTATGCTCTTGCCACCATTTCAGTTGGGGTTGCACCAAATTCTTTTTTAAAGCATTTAGCGAAATAAGAAGGACTAGAAAAACCCGTTTGAAAGGCGATTTCAGCAACACTTTCCATCTTTTTTAGCACTAATTCCTTCGCGCGATGGAGTCGCACAGAGCGAATCATTTGATTAGGCGATTTATTGGTGATGGCTTTCAGCTTTCGCTGTAATTGACGTTCACTAAGTCCGACTTCACCACACAGCACCTCTACGCTAAATTGTTCGTTATCCAAATTTTCATCAATACAGTGCAAAACACTTTCCAATAAGAAGCCATTTTTCTTAACATTCACATTGTTATTTATTGAGGCGCGCAGTGGTTCGGAGTAAGGATCTTCGACTTCATATAAGGGTGGCATTAGCTCGGTTAAAGAGTCGATCACTATGCTGGAGAATTTTAAACCCTCGGTAGGCAATAAATTTTTAATAGTTTGAGTGACTAATATCTGATTGGCTTTCGCCTGATTTTGAATGAGTTTTGCTTTTTCGATGACAAGCGTTTCCAGTATTCTATCCTCGATTAGTGTACATTCTCCTACATGAATACCCACTTTTAAATGCATATTAACGGCCTGCGCTGCGTTTTGGAAATCAAGTGCACAGTAAATGGCTTTGCTCGGTCCTTCAAAGGTCGCAATACAAGTATTTCCTTCCAAATAATGCAGCGTTCCACGATATTTTTGAATCAATTGTTGATTGACTTGTTCTTGGCTGACCGTGATAATTGAATTGTTGGTACTAGCTGGTATATTAGAAAAAATCTTGGCGACTACAATTGCCAACAACTGTTTTTTTCTATTTTTTACAGGTTGTAATCCTTTCATAAAAGCGATCATTTCATCCAAAACTTCCTCCGTATTACCCGCCCAGAACAGGTGATCATCTCCCTCAAATTCGATAAATTTTGCGTCTTTGATACGCTCAGCGATAAACCGACCTTCTTCGATTTTTACGTCAATATCATTCACGCGCTGCATCATCAAGGTCGGTACATTAATCGACGGCAACACGTCGATAATATCGACTTGCGTATTCATTTTAGTTAATACCAAAGCTGCGCTTGGGCTTGCACCCGAACGGAAATAATTTGCTAACCAATCCATAAAAACCTTATCATTGGCTTTGGATGGAGCAAGATCCGCCAAATTCATTTCACCACTCCCCCAACAATTTTCGATCATGTCATACACTTCCTGCCGTTCTTCATCGGTCGGTGCCCACGGATAATCAGGCGAATAACGCCGCTTAGCAAATACGCCAAACGTGATCAACGCAATCGTGCGATTAGGGTAAGTTGCTGAAAACAATGCCGACACAGAACCACCTTCGGAATGTCCAAACAAAATTGCTCGTTCCGAATCAACCGCGTCCATGACCGCCCGAATATCATCCATGCGTTCTTCCAAAGTAGATAACTCGACGACCCGATCCGATAATCCCGTACCGCGTTTATCAAACAAAATCACGCGCGCCACTTTTCCCAATTCCTCTAAAAAAGAAACCAATTCGGGGCAACTCCACATGAGGTCAATATTGGAAATCCAACCTGGAATATACACTAAATCTACTTCGCCCGAACCGAAGACTTGGTAAGCAATATTGATGCGTCCGCTTTTTGTGTAATAAGTGTTAGGCTTGATCACTTTTTTGAAAAATTGAGTAAACGAATAGAAGAGAATTACGGGAGATGATGTAATAGTAAATTAAAGTAAAAAGAGATGAAAAATTGGATTAAGTGGGTTTACATGAGGTGAACATGGGGCATTTGCATCGTATTTAATTTGTTTTAATTATATTTTAAACAAAAATCGCGGCTTAAAAAAAATAACTACGAATTCATCTACTTTTATTGATTAGGCGTTTTAGTCTCTTTTTTGCAATAAATTTATCGCTTTTGTGATGCGCTCTAATCCTATTTTTAATCTGCTTTTAGGGCAAGCTAGATTTAAACGAATATAACCGTCAGAGTTATCTACAAACATATTTCCACCTTCCAATAAAACGCCTGCTTGCTCTGCAAAAAATAAGGTCAAATTTTCATTTTCATGAAAATAAGCACTCACATCTACCCAAGCCAAGTAAGTCGCATCTGGAATATGGAATACAGCTACTGGTAAATATTTTTCTAAATAAGTACTTAAAAACAGAAAGTTTTCGTCGAGGTAATCCGTCAAGGCGGTCAACCAATTTTGTCCCTCAGTATAGGCAGTTTGGGCAGCCACGATACTCAATGGATTGTCAATAGGTAATTGCTTTTCTTTCCATAAATTACGAATATCATCATTGGGAATAATGATATTTGCTAACATAAAACCTGCCAAATTAAACGTTTTGCTCGGTGCCATACAGGTGATAATCTGGTCAGATTGTGGAAATAATTTAGCCAGCGGCGTAAATGTTTTTCCTTTCCGAAGGAGATCGCAGTGAATTTCATCAGAAATAATCATCAGATTATGTTCAAAACAGATTTCAGCAAATTGTTTAAGCTCTGCATCTGTCCAAATTCGACCAGTAGGATTATGTGGGCTACAAAAAATACACAACTTCACTTTTTCGTCTGCTGCTTTAGTTGCCAAATCGGCAAAGTCCATGAAGTATTCTCCCTCAATTCGAATCAAATCGGAGGTAATCAGTTCTCGATTATTATGGTCAGCGGCATGCTTAAAAAACGCGTAGGATGGCGTTACAATTAATACCTTCTCATCGGGTTTGCAGATGTAATCGATAAGGGCGAAAAGGGCAGGAATGACACCATTGGAAGTGACGAGATGTTCAAAATCAAAAGACCAACCATATCTGCGAGTCGTCCATTCCAGAAATGCTTTTTCATAATTGGAATCGAAGATCTGCGAGTAACCAAAAATGCCGTGTTCTACTCTTTCTTTTAACGCGCGAATGATTTCGGGAGAAGTTGTAAATTCCATATCCGCTATCCACATCGAGATTAAATCTTCGGGCGGGCAAGGCAAATTGAGTTGCTCAATTTCAGCGAAAAGGTATTCTTGATAGCCTTCCACACTCATGGCATTCGTGTTGCTGCGATCAATGATTTGGTCAAAATTGTACTTCATTGTTAACCTTTAGTAAGTGAGAGGACAGAAAAAAGACCTCCGAAATACTTCGGAGCAGGCTGATAAATCTGACAGAAGACAGGTTATTTAATACGTTGAAAATCAAATATTTGTGTGCATTCTTATGCTCTAAATTAAATTTACTTATTTCTGTCCAGTTGCTTATTGATTAAAAAATAACTTCCCCTTTTGAATTTTTCAATTGATGGTTTTATCGAATAAAAATCATTCATTCAGAAAAATCATCATTTGAAAAATTGGGAAGTTATTTTTTAAAGGTTCTTAGCAATAGATGTGAATGTGGGCCGAGACATCTCTTTAAAACAAAAAAGCCAAGTCGAATGACTTGGCTTAGTATTCCTGATTATCAGGCTTGTACCCCCGGGGGGAATCGAACCCCCACTCCCGAAGGAACTGGATTTTGAATCCAGCGCGTCTACCAATTCCGCCACAGGGGCAGGTACAAATTCACTGGAAAACGGTAGCTTTTTTCTAGTGCGGGGCAAATTTAGACAAATTTTCCTGAATGCGCAATAAGTAGCGTTTTTTTAGATAATAATTTTTCACTTGCTCTAGATCTATAGGCGTAGCCGTTGAATCATCATAGTTTTCAATGATCTTAGAAACTTGCTCGTACAATGTTTTTTCTTGAGTAGCAAGTTCTTCTTCGGCTTTTTTATACTGACTTTCGTCAAAATCAAATTCGAGTTCCATTAAGATTTCATTCAAATCCATCATTTCCATTAGGAAGTCCTGTGGCAACTTATTCTCTCCTTCCGCTGCCATCGCTTCTTTCAAATCCAAGACATACTTCATACGCCGATCAAAATCATTCAACGTTTTATAGGCTTGATTATTTAAGGTGGAAAGCTGTAGGATTTCGGCTTGTTTCTCAGCAGATTCCAAGGTATAGAAATCAGGGTGATACTTTTTACTGTTCGCGTAAAAAGTACGTTTAAGTGCCGCTTTGTCAACTTTGAAGGAAATCGGAAGCTCGTAAAATTCAAAATAATTCATCTGTAACAGTGAACGGCAGATAGTGGACAACAAGCAGTCACACGCAGCTCTACCTATTTTTATAGTTCTTTGACCAGTTCAGTGAAAGCGTCAGTCAAAGAATGTTATTCATTAATTTTTGCCGTTACAATAATTGATATTATTAGTCATAGCAAATTTATTGTCGATCACAACAACACACTAAATAATAATAAGATTAAAAAAGTCAGGCAACGATTAAAATTATTTTTTCATTTAGCTGCCGCAAAAACTCAGCATTATCAGCTTAATTTGACGGATTTAACTACGGGACTTTACATTTTAAGAATAGAAAATGGACAAGATGTAATGACTCAAAAACTATCGGTTCTGTAGTTAAAGGACTTGAAAAATAGTAAGACAGAAATAATTGTCAAATGGTGTAGTTGTATAATTGAGCAAGCGGCAGCCGCCATTTGACAATTATACCATTACACCATTTGCTTTAAAATTATACCAACCGCTTCATCGCCACCATCCAACCCAAGTGCATGCCTTCATGTACATTATTAAACTCAATGGCTGCTTCCACGGATTTAATCGTAAAACCATAACTCGTCGTATATTCCTTATAATCCATAAAAATTCCATCGTTATAATCAGATTCCATCCGATTAATCGTCGTTTCTAGCAATTTTTTAAACAAAGCAATATCTTCTGCATCATATTGCTGTTCTGGTTTTGAGCCTTTGCGAAAAGCAGCAATCATTTTCTCGCTCACGTTACACTCTTGTCCTGCCAAGCGATAGCACAAAAGTTGCTGCGTCACGATCACATGTCCTACTTGCCAGCCCAAATTATTATTAAATCCTGCTGGAATTGTATTAAATTGTTCCAGTGTTAAACCATTGATTGTTTTGAGTATGTTTTTACGAGTAGCTCGTAAGATGTCGAAAGCGGTCATCGTTTTGATTCTAGTTATAAAA
>JBGCES010000772.1:0-4709 GCA_045106545.1 Saprospiraceae bacterium | reverse complement strand
CATATCACAGATAATACCTTTTGCCTCCTTTAACTGAGGTAGGAGAGCGATAATCGTATCCATTTCAATAGCATGCAAGTTCAGATAGTAGATATTATTTTCTAGCTGTTTGTATAGATTAGTTTGAATGGCAATTTTGGGTTCGGTGTAATTGTATTTTACACTACAGTTGAGGGAGATTTTTTGGTTGTTAACTTCAATGGTAAGTGTATCTCCTTGCTCACCTTCTGTACTCAACAACTGTCCTTTATAGGTTAAAGAACCCTCATTTCCTGCTGAAATTCTACTGAAGATCTCTTTAAAATAATCGTGACTGGACTGACCATTGATTTGGGTAATGATGTCGCCTACTTTAAGGTCAGATATTTCTTCTAATAACTCAGTAATCACTAATTTATCTTCTATCCATTCCCATTGAATCGGTAGGACGTAAAGAACAGTTCCTTTTAACCAAACTTTGGCGTGACCATCCTTTAAAGTTGCCATCATTTTTTGGAGCGAAATAATATGATCGTCGAGACTAGTATCGGTAAAACTCCGACTAAGCGCCTGCTCCAATTCTTTTTCCCAATTGACCTCCACTTCACCAAAATAAGGGTAGAAATGTTGTAGAACATCGTAAGTGTTAATCACATTACCCAGCCGCATAGCTAGTGAGTTGGAGTTGAAATCCTGCTGCTCAAATTCTGCCTGAAATGATTCAAAGGTGGTGCTTTTTGGATAAGTCGCGGCATCTTTTGTATATAAACTTAGAGGAATCTGACAAAAAACACCTTCTCCAATTTCTTCCTCAATGATTTCACCCAAGGCGGGATGTTCTTCGAAAATGGCTTCTCCTTCTATTTTTTTAATTTTACCTTGGTAAGCAATTTCCAGCGCCTGTTGCCCTTCTTTAAATTCGGAATGATTGAGCTGATAAGTGTAACCTTCACTATTCCCTTCCCATTCTTCTTCTTCAAGTTCCTTTTCAAAATCACTATTGGATACTGAAATCTCTACCCATTCGCCTTGCTCTTTATAATAAACATGAAGATCATCCAAGAGTAGCGTTCCTTTACCGTTTAAGTAACTACCGATTAAAACCTGCGAAGGATTCTCATCTACATTGCCAATAATCTCGTATTGTTGCCATTCTGTACTTTTTATCGGATTCGCATCCATATTTTCAAAAAAACCAATTGATTTATCGGGTTTATTGACGCGTAGCCATAAATGCCCTGTACCTTTTGAATCCTGTTTTAGTTTTACCCAACCCGTGTATTTAATTTCTTTTCCCGCTAGTTGTTTGTGGTCGAGTGACAATGAAAGATTGCCATAACTACTTGATTCATCAATCTCCGAAAAACTATTGACGCGCAAGCTATTGTAAACATAGTTCTGATAACTCATATCTTTGGATACTCCATGGTGTTGCCAATAGGTTTGGCGATAGCCTGTAGTATCACGGGGCGTGATAGAAATTGGATCAAAAGTTTGCAGTTTTTCGGAAAAAACAACACTAGGTGCAATAGGTTGAAACAACTTATTCAACGTCTGGACAACTTCCGTTTTATTTTTACATTCTGTTATTTGTTCCGCACCGTAAGCGGCAAATTGATTCCAATTAATCTGAGTTGCTTCATCGCTGGGATGAAAATACTTGACATACCCATAGGCTTTTGCAAACGTTTTTAAACTGTTGATCGGTTGTTGTTCCTGATGACAGGATGAAAATACTGCTATAATGGCGAGCATTAATAGGATGGCTTTTCTCATAACTTTTGTTTGTTGCTAAGATGAATAGGGTGAAAAAATGAAGATTGAGATTTATTCTTGCGTCAATACTCATAAAAACTGGACTAATTGTCGCGAGGCACTTAAGCACAGCAACATTTCATTCTGTGATAAAAGTAGTATTTATTCAATATTCCAATTCATCTAAAAACGATGTATGTATGGCAACTTACAGAAAATTACCAACTATCAATCCTTCCCCTAGTCCCTTCAATCTCCCCCAAACTCTCCAATCCCATTTGAATCCAACGCCGCGTATCCGCCGGGTCAATCACTTCATCAAATTCTAAAAAACTCGCCGCGCTCAATGCCTTACCTTTTTCATAAGCCGCGCGTACTAATTTATCATACAATGCCTGCCGATCTTCTTCGTCCACTTCTGCAAGTAACTCCTTTTTGAAACCTAATTTTACTGCGCCTTCTAATCCCATTCCACCAAATTCCCCCGTGGGCCAGCTGATGCTGAAAAAAGGAACGTGAAAACTGCCGCCCGCCATCGCCATCGCGCCCAAACCGTAGGCTTTGCGCAGCACGACGGCTAAAATGGGTACTTGCAAAGACGCGCCGACTAGAAACATCCGCGAAGAGTGGCGTACCATGCCGAGTCGTTCGTGATCGGGGCCGACCATAAAACCAGGCGCGTCAATCAGGGATAAAATCGGTAAACCAAACGCATCGCAGAGTTGCATGAAACGCGCAGCTTTATCACTCGCTGCGCTGTCCACCGCGCCGCCGAGGTGACGCGTACTATTGGCAATCAAACCCATCGATTTCCCACCAATGCGCACTAATGCCGTGACCATATTTTTAGCGAATCCACCGCGCAATTCTAAAACCGAATCTTTATCCGCCAGTTGATTAATAACTTTGAAAACGTTGTAGGCATAGCGGCGATCCAGCGGTACTAAATCGCGTAATTTTTCTTGCGCTGCACATGACCAGCCTTTGGTCGAACCTTGAAAATAAGACACATATTTTTTAGCCACCTCAACCGCTTCCGCTTCATTTTTCACTAAAATATCAATTACTCCGTTAGCGTATAATTCCTTCGCTGGACCGATTTCCTTTGGGTGAAATTGTCCCAAACCACCGCCTTCAATCATCGCGGGTCCGCCCATACCCATTGAGGTGCTTTCAGTCGCAATAATCACATCCGAACAACCCGCAATCGCTGCATTTCCTGCGAAACAGTAACCCGAAACAACTGCAACCCGTGGAATTTTGCCACTCAAGCGCGCATATTCGACGAAAGTCGGCACATCTAAACCACCCGAATTAATTTTATCAAAATCGACATCGCCTGGGCGACCGCCGCCACCTTCCGCAAAGAAAATCAACGGTCGCTGCATTTGCTGCGCAACTTTGATCACGCGATCCGTTTTTTTATGATTAAAACCGCCTTGTGTTCCCGCCAAAACAGTGTAGTCGTAACTCAATACTAAACACTTGCTATTCTCAGCGCCAAACTGTTTGCCATTCACCGATCCAATGCCCGTAATCAGACCATCGGCGGGTGTTTGGGCGATTAATTCTTCCTCCGTTTTGCGTCCGCGTTGCGCTGCGACGATGAGGGAACCGTATTCCAAAAAAGTATTTTCGTCGCAGAGATCAGCGATGTTTTCGCGCGCGGTGCGTTGTCCTTTTTTGTGGCGTTTTTCTACAGCAGTCTGTCGATTTTCGTCGAGCAGATAGGCTTTGCGATAGTAGAGTTGTTGGAGGTCGGGACGGAGTTCGTCGTTCATATCGGAGGACAGACATTCCTGTCTGTAAAGTTTAGTGAGCAAATGGAGAACAGACATTCCTGTCTGTTTAATAAAAAAGAGTGATAAGACAGGCAGGAATGCCTGTCCTCCAGTTAATGCCGCCATACGCCATAGCCATCTGCGCCTTTAATTTCATTTTGATATAAAACCGTCAGGCAGAACATCAGATAATTGCGCGTTTCGGCGGGATTAATTACCCCGTCGTCCCAGAGTTCGGAAGTAGCGAACCAGGCAGAGGATTTCTTTTCGGCTTCGAGAATCAGCATTTGTTTGAGCATTTCGCCTTGTTCTTCGTCGAACTCCACGCCGCGCGATTTAGCGGAAGCGCGATTGACGATGTCCATGACACCCGCGAGTTGTTCCGAGCCCATCACGCCGATTTTAGAATTGGGATAAGAAAAGAGAAAATTCGGTTCGTAAGAACGACCATTCATACCGTAATTGCCTGCGCCGTAGGACGAACCAATCATCAACGTAATCGACGGTACTTTACTATTGGCGACGGCGTTGATCAACTTCGCGCCGTTTTTAATAATGCCGCCTTCTTCGTACGCCTTACCGACCATGTAACCCGTCGTATTTTGTAAAAAGAGCAACGGCATATTTTTCTTATTGGTCAATTGAATAAACTGCGCACCTTTATTCGCTGATTCGCTAAAAATTACGCCATTGTTACCAATAATGCCTACGGGATAACCACCAATGCGCGTCCAACCGCAGACGATAGTTGAACCGTATTCGGGTTTAAATTCGGAAAATTCCGAGCCGTCCGTGATGCGCATAATTAACTCGCGGACATCGAAGGGCGTTTTGACATTAGCGGGAACGACCCCGAGGATTTCGGAGGCATCAAAAAGCGGTTTTTGAATCGGATAATTGGGCGTTAGAAACGGTTTGGTTTGGGGAATGAATTCCATGATTTCCCGCGCCAAGCGGATGCCGTCTAATTCATCTTCTGCTAAATAATCAGACACGCCCGATACGCGACTGTGCATTTCCGCGCCGCCCAATTCTTCATCAGTGGTCACTTCATTTGTTGCCATTTTAACGAGTGGCGGTCCCGCTAAAAACACCTTCGCTGCTTGCTTTTGAAAAATAGAATAATCGGACATCCCAGGCACATACGCCCCGCCCGCTGTAGCATTACCAAAGACGACGGAGATCGTCGGAATG
>JBGCES010000771.1:0-1939 GCA_045106545.1 Saprospiraceae bacterium | reverse complement strand
TATTGTTGAAGGGCAATCGGTCTTATTTATGGATGCCAGAGTGAATGGAAAAACTAGAAAACATCCGCCTGTTTATCTGATAGATGGAAAGCTATATTGGAACGCTGAATATGAGACGTTACAACTCAATTTTGATATTGAAAATATCCCGATGGACGATATTGCAAGTATTCAAGTGAATGCACCTAGTTTGGCGTCACAGGATTATCTTTCTCCGCAGGTCGATGGAAAATTTGAACCTTTTGATACTGAAAATAATGACGAGGAAGAAGACATTTCTGAGCGTTTTCGAGTCATCGCCAATGCGAATACGGAAATCGCCCGTCGCGTGTTAAAAAACTCTGGAGTTAAACGAATGACGATGCAAAATGAGGTGGAAGTTACCGTGGTGAATATTGTAACGAAAAGTAAAACTTATAGTAGCGAATTGAGTCGCGGACTCAGTGTTCACAAAATCTATGGCTATGCTACGCCCAAAGAATTTTACCAACCTGATTACAGCGTGAAGCAAGTAGTGCAATCGCAACCTGATACCCGTCCTACTTTATACTGGAATCCACAAGTATTGACGGATAAAAACGGGAAAGCGCAAGTTTCCTTTTTTAATAGTGATAATAATCCGCCGATGGAAGTGATTATTCAGGGAACGGATCGACAGGGGAGGTTTGGCGTGCAGCGGCTGCGGTTGAATGAGGAGTAAGTAGAATATAAAATGTAAAAGACTAAATGTAAAATGTAAAAGTTAGAGCGACATTCACTTTTAGCATAATGGGATTTTTAAGGTCGCGATTTCTTAGCTTTTTCATGAAAAATCGCGACCTTAATATCCATTATTTTGGCAATACTTATAGGCTATGGGTTGAAATACAACTATTTGATTTTCAATAGCTTATCTGTAAAAATAAGCTGTTGTTCTGTTTGTAAAATAACGCTATATAAGCCATTCGCCCAATTGCTAATGGCAATATTTTCTACTTCCGAAATGCTGCCAAGATCCTTCTGGTAAACGCTTCTTCCCAATACATCTACAATTTTCAACTGTAAATCAACTGCTTGCGGATTGTCAATTTCTAATCGTAAAAAATCGCTAAACGGATTGGGAGCCAGCGTCATTTCGATATTCAAATCCGCTAAATTATTGACACTTACAGGCATATTAGATGCATTGGGTGTCGGGTCTAAAGTTTGAAAATCGCCAGTGCCGTTAGGAATGCGACCAAAAGAAACATCAGTGGTTTGTTCTCCAAATTCTAAGCCATCAATCATCGCATTATTATTTGTATCACTATCAAAAATACCGATGAACTCACCGCCTGCGCTTAATTTAAAATTGGCATGTAACTCACCTTCTGAGCCATTTTCATCCAACCAAAAAAGAATAAATTCTCCTGCGGACAAAGTGATTTCGGGCATTAGCCATTTAATGGGATTGTCAGGTTTATCTGATAGATATTTATCACCGAGAAAGACATCTTCTGTACCGTAATTATACAATTCTAACCAATCTTCAAATTCCCCCGCTTCGTCGGCAATGGTAATGTCATTGGACGCCATAAATTCGTTGATGGCAATAGTCGAATTTGAGTTGTTAAAACGAGTGCTGGTATAGCTACAGCGTGGCATTTGACTAATTTCACCCGAATTATCTACGGCACGAATCTGATAGAATACCTCTTCTGCTGTAAAATCTATAATTTGAACTTGGTAGTCTTCTCCATTGGTGGTATTTAAATCTACACAAGTTTCATCGGCAACCGAACCCGAATGATAACAAACTTTTACTTGCGTTATTGCTACATCGTCCGTGACTTTGGCTTGAACGCTAATCCCATTTCCACCGGTAAAATTATTAGCGGATAGATTTGAAATAATCGGCTCGATATTATTGATGGCTAGTTGATTACGATTTTGGCTACTGCGCTTTTCTATGAAGTTTTTG
>JBGCES010000770.1:0-9908 GCA_045106545.1 Saprospiraceae bacterium | reverse complement strand
GCTATTGAAATCGAGGAAGGGCATTTTACTTTCAAAATCACCTCGCCCTATCACACCAAATTTTGGCGTACGGTCAAAGTTGATGCTAATCATACCTTACACGATTTGCACAACATCATCCAAGAAGCGATTCAATTTGATAATGACCATTTATACAGTTTTTATTTGGATAATAAACCTTATTCCAAAAAAGGCTATCATTCGCCGCACGCGATGCAGTCACCCGTAGCGACTTCGGTATGCATTGGAGATCTGGGTTTCCGCGAGGGGCAACGAATTTTGTATTTATTTGATTATGGGGATAGTTGGGAGTTTACTATTGAATTGGTTAAGCAGGAAAGTGCGGAAACGTCATTGCCACAAGCTGTTTTAGTCGGTAGCAAAGGGGAAGCCCCTGAGCAGTATCCAGGTTGGGGGGAGGAAGATTATTAACATTAAAAACATATAACAATGAAAAAAGTAGTTTTTCAAATTGGAATCGGACATTATCTACCCAAAGACTATTCTGAGTTGCTAAAGTAAAAGTTCCTAAACGTGCTTGGTTTAGAAAAACAGGTGAGGAACTTCAACACAACCCCAAATTTATTTACGAAACGGATTTTAATCCGAACGGCTGGGGTGAGCAAACCATCACCCTATAAAACTAAAAATCAACTCCTAAAACATCCCATTCATCAATAATATCTCTCTTTCCAGCATCGAGTCAGGATGATTAAAATCAAAAATTTTAATGGTCGCCTCGCCAATTTTAGATTTAGGTAATATTAGTCCATTTGGCTGTATTTCAAAATGTATCTCCCAATCATCAATTCGTGGATTGTAAAAACGAATTGGAATTTCGTAATTATCTAAGAAGGTGGCGATATCCGAACCTTTATTTTTATTGCAAACGGGGCAGGAATAGGCGAGATTAACCAATATGGTAAGACCACCATGTTTCAGGCTGACGATATGCTCAACATGATAAGTAAAGAAAGCATATTTTTCGTAGGCACGGCAATATTCGCAACGATGTTTTGCACGTTCAGCAACTTGTTTACGAAGTACCACGGAAACATAGCGATTACTCATAGGTATTAGGTGATTTTAAGCCATCCGCCCGCATTTTTGCCAATCGAAATAGTCTTTCCAATACGATAAAGTGATCCAATTCATCCTTCTCTTGTAAAGTCAAAGTGTTGTCCTGATTTTTTTGCATCAGCGCATCGAACCGTTGCTGCGTCTGCTCGTCCGCTCGCATATTCATTAGCTTTTGTGGCTCAATTTGTGCCAGCATTTCCGCTAATCGATCGTATATGTTGTAAATGATACCCATATGAAGTAAATATTTGTATTCAAAAATACAATTTTATACTAATAGTTAAAGGTATTTTCTGGTATTTAAATATACGCAGATAGACGACTAAGAAATAACGCCTCATTTTTCTTACCTTTGTTATCCCTCCTTTCGCCTTACTTTTCCCACAAGATAGCACTACAAACATGAACAAATTACGAATCCACATAAAAGGGATATTGGATATTGGATATTCGATTTTGGATTCCCTTTTTACTAACTTCACAAAAGCTAATGTCGGTAGGTATCGGATACCTCGGAGGTATCCGATACCTGTTTTCAGTCTAATCATTTTACTATTACTTCCATTATTTACCGCTCGCGCCGCGTCTTCGACCGATGCGTTCCACGTTAGACGAGCAAAACTTTTACATTTTATATTTTGCGGTTTTACATTTTTCATTGCCGCCGCCTCCCACGCCCAAATCTCTTACACCGCCAACGACCTCGTCCCTACCTACGACCAAAAATTTCACCCGGGCATCAATCCTGGTTACATTCCCTCTTGGGCGGATGAACAGCTTGCGGATCTGTCGGCGGGTAATCCTGCGAAAGGGGTGCGTGGTATGGGCGTAAAAGCATTGCGTCCTGCGTTGTACGAAGATTTTCTGGAGACGTACGGCTACGACTTTCGGGATAGTACGTTTCAGTATTATGCGGAATTGGGCTTGTCGGAGAATACGATTATTGTCGGTTTTCCCGTGGAGGAACACCGCGACCGCAACGAGTATTGCACGGGGACGCGCTCGGAATTGTTCGCGAATTTGTACGAGCCAATTTGGGATGATGGAGCGAATGGAACGCCCGTAAACGAGGAGAATTATTACGCGCTCTACCTCTATCGACTGGCGCAACGCTATGGGGAACACGCGCGTTTTTGGGAGATTTGGAACGAACCAGGCTTTGATTATACAGGGGCGTTGGGTTGGTTTCAGCCAGGGCAGGATGGCAATTGGTGGGACAACGATCCAAATCCTTGTGATTATAAATTACGCGCGCCGATTCAGCATTTTGTGCGGACATTGCGGATTAGTTACGAGGTGCTGAAGTACGTTCAACCAGACGATTATGTGGTGTTATCTGGCACGGGTTATCCGTCTTTTTTGGATGCGATTTTGCGGAATACGGACAATCCTGAGGATGGCAGCGTGACGGCGGAATATCCGTTGGGCGGTGGGGCGTACTTCGATGTGATGGGTTTTCACAGCTATCCGCACTTTGACGGCAGCGTGAAAGTGTGGTCAGATGATATTGGTGGTTGGGATTATTCGCGGCATTCGGATGGAGCGGCGCAAGGCGTGATTAAGACCAAACATATTTACGAAGATTTGCTGGCGGACTATGGCTACGGTAGCGATTATCCCGAAAAATTGTGGGTGGTAACGGAGTGTAATATTCCGCGCCGTTCTTACGCGGATTATATCGGCGGGGAGGAAGTGCAACGCAATTTTACGATGAAAGCTTATCTGGAATCGGTGCGTAATGATATTTTGCAGTTGCATATTTATGCGTTGGGCGAGGAGGAAACGGCGGAGAAGGCAGCGAGTGAATTTGAGGTGATGGGCTTGTACCAAAAGCTGTTCGGGCGCAAGTATCCTTACGCAATTCCCAATGAGCAAGGGGTGGCGTATCGGACGTGTTCAGAGCTGTTGTTTCCGTTGGAATACGATGTGGTTCGGAGCGCGGCTTTGGCGTTGCCCGAGGGGGCGGATGGATTAGCATTTAAGGATGAATTTGGAAATTATACTTACGCGCTCTGGGCGGTGACGGATATTGATCAAAGCGAGGAAGCGAGTGCAACTTTTTCATTTTCAGCGGATTATGAATTTTCTAATTTAGAAAAACGAACTTGGGATTATAGCGATCATTACGAAAGTGAAATTATTTCAACACAAAATATTGAATTGACAGCTACGCCGATTTTTTTGACGGAACGGCTGTTTGCGGTGAATGCGAATCGGGCTTGTGCGCCTTTTAAGTTGGAGTTAGACACGGATTTATTAGACACGGATTACGTCTATGAGTGGACAATTAACGACGTGCAAATTCCCCAATCCAATATCCCCAATCCAACATCCATTTTAACCGAAGTAGGTAATTATAAAATCGAACTTACCGTTAAAAATACAGCGGGTGAGATCGTAGCGCAGCAACAAGACGAAATCTTAATTGAAAGTACGCCACAACCCGCTTTTGACCATTACCACAGCGGCGTAATTGCTAATTTCACGAACCTTTCTTCCGCTGATGCCGATGGCTTCTTATGGGAATTTGGCGACGGAGCAATCAGCACAGAAGCGAATCCCAATCACGTTTTTAGCGCAAGCGGTAACTTCAACGTAGAACTGACCGCAAATAACGAATGTGGGGCGACCACGATTAGCGAATCCTTCGCCGTCGAACTTCCCCACTCTACCCGCGTGACGCAAACGGCGAATGATGTGGTGGCGGAATACGATGATTATATGCGTGTCGGGATGAATTTTGGCGTGTATCGCGGTTGGACGGACGAGATGTTGGCGGATATTAGTGCGGGAAATTTACAAAAAAATATTGTTGGTGTGGGTGCAAAAGCGGTGCGTCCTGCGCTCTACGATCACAATTTGGCGACTTGGGGCTATGATGTATTGACGGATAGTTACGAGCATTTTGCCAATTTGAATTTAAAAGATAACACGGTTATTGTCGGTTTTCCGCGTGCGGAATATCGCGATCCGAATTTCTACTGTCCGACACATCAATCGGAACATTTTGATGGAATGTATCTCGATATTTGGGATGATGGAACGGATGGAACGCCGATTAATGACGAAAATTTATACGCGCGATATTTATACGAAACGGTGTTGCGCTTGCGCGATCATACGCAGTTTTGGGAAATTTGGAACGAGCCGAGTTTTGATTATTCGAGTTTTAAAGGCTGGTTGCCGAAAGGTGAACGCTACTCGTGGTGGGACGAAAATCCCGATCCTTGTGATTATAAATTACGTGCGCCGATTCAGCATTTTGTGCGGCTGTTGCGTATTAGTTACGAGATTATAAAAACCTACGATCCCGATGCTTACGTGACGCTTTCGGGCGTTGGTTTTCCATCGTTTTTGGATGCCTTGTTGCGCAATACGGACAACCCAAAAGATGGATCTGTCAGCGCGACTTATCCACAGGGCGCGGGGGCATATTTTGATGTAATGGGTTTTCATTCTTATCCGCATTTTGATGGCAGCACGGCGCGTTATGATACGCTGATTGGCGATTGGATTTACAATCGGCATTCGGACGCGGCGGCGGCAGGGATTACGCGGGTGCAGGATAATTTGCAAGCGGTGTTGAGTGACTATGGTTACGATGGAGCAACTTATCCCGCAAAGGAATGGGTAGTGACGGAAATTAATATTCCGCGTAAGCAAATTGGAAATTATATCGGTTCGGACGTGGCGCAGCGCAATTTTATGTTGAAGGCTTATGTGGAAGCGATGACGGCGGGCATGTTGCAATTTGATGTTTACACGATTGCTGAGGAACGCGAATTTGACGATGCGTTTTACGAATTTGAAATGATGGGTTTGTATAAAAAACTGGATGATGTAGCGATGGAAAATGTGCGGCAGAATGAAGCGGGCGTAGCGTTGCGTACGGCTTCTGATTTGCTATACGGGACGCGCTATGATGCGGAACAAACGGCGGCAATGCAGTTACCTGAAAGCGTAAAAGGAGCAGCTTTTCGGGATGCGAATGGCGATCATTTGTACGCGCTGTGGGCAAAAACAACGGAAGATATGTCGGAAGATGCGAGTGCGAATTATAGTTTTCCCATCGCATTTAACATTGATTTTTTGTATAAAAAAAGTTGGAATTTTAGTCAGACTTTACAAAATAAGTTTCAGCAAGCGACGGATATTCCCTTGACGGCAACGCCGATATTTTTATCCCCTGAATTGAAAACGCTTGCTGCGCCTACGGCTGCCTTTCGGGCAGATACGCCCGTCGGTTGTGCGCCTTTGACGACACAGTTTTTCGACCTTTCGGTGAATGCGAGTTCGTGGGAATGGGAATTTTCGGGTGGAACGCCTGCTACTTCCACTGAACAGAATCCCAATGTAACTTTCTCGCAACCAGGGACTTATCCGATTAAACTAACCGCTAAAAATGCGGCTGGTGAACATGCCGTTTATTTGACGGAATACCTCGTGGCGCAAGACGAACCCGAAGTCAGTTTCACTTATCGCACCGAGGCGCAGCGTACGTTTTTCATGCTTGATATTCCCTTTGGACAGGGCGAATTTTATTGGGACTTCGGCGATGGCTTTGCCAATCCTGCTTACAATCCAGAACATTTCTATTTTTATAATGGTGAATACGACGTAACGCTGATTACGACTAACGATTGCGGCGTGGATACGACTACGCAAACCGTGATTATCGCCGAACCGCCAACCGCAGAATTTATCACCATTTACGCAAGTGAATGTGGCACAACAACGCGGGTAGAATTTAAAGATTACTCGATTTCGAGTCCGACGGAATGGCAATGGCTTCTACCAAATAGTACGCAGCTGACCGCGACTGATATTAAAGACCCAATTGCGGAATACGCGGCGGGCGGCACGTACGAAGCGACCTTAATTGTATCCAATGAAAATGGTAGTGATACGTTTTCACAGTCGTTTTATATCGGCGGCGATGTCGTAGAATCTTATGCACAAACCATCTGTCAAGACGAGCAAATTATGGTCAATGGAACGACTTACGATAGGAACAATTTAAGCGGAACGGAATATTTGCCCAATGCAACTATTGCGGGTTGTGATAGTACGATTTATGTGAATTTGACCTTAGCGGAAACGACTTACGCGCAGGTAAATGAATCGCTTTGTAATGATGAATTTATTATCGTCAACGGAACAATTTACAATGAAGAAAATACTGACGGAGTAGAAATTATTCCTAGCGGAAACAGTAATAGTTGTGATAGTGTTATTCAAGTGCATTTGGAATATTTCGACTCGCCCGAAGTAGTTGATTTTCAATTGGTTAATGCGACTAATTTGCAAGGTGGAGGTATTGATTTGACTATCGAAAATGGGGCTGCACCTTATTTTATTCTGTGGAGTAATGGGCAAGAAGGAAACGCAATTTCCGATTTAATTGCAGGCGATTACGAAGCGGTGATTACGGATGCGAATGGATGTACGGTAGGGGCGAGTTTTACGGTTGGATTTATGACTTCGACGAGTGAGGTGGCGGAAGAGTGGTCGGTGGTGGTTTATCCGAATCCGAGTGGTCGTGGGCAGGAAATTTTGTTGGAAATTAAGAGTGATTTTTATCAGTTATTTGATATTGAACTGATGGATACGCAGGGGCGAATGGTGAGGGGTTATCAGCAAGTAAGTCCAGTTCATAACTTGCGGGTGAGTGATTTGCTGAGTGGGGTTTATTTTTGGAAAATTCAAAATGGGGAGGGGCAGTTAGTTATTTTGAAGCAGGTTATTTTCTAATGTTTTTCGCTCCCCTACGTCCGATGCCTTCCCGGCATCGCACGTATTTTACTGTCTCTTTTTTGCTCGTCGTGACATAAATACGTTCAACGTCGGAAAGACGTTGGACGTAGACGTAGGGCGCTCTTGCAACTTATTACTTTTTATCGTAATTTTATAGTTACCTGTTCTTATGGAACAGCATTTTCAATTAACTATGAGAAAAACAAACGATGAATTTTTACGAAAACCAACTCTTTCACATTTACAATCAAGGGAACAATCATCAACAGCTATTTTTCAACCACGATAACTATTTGCATTTCATTTGGAAAATGCGGACGTACCTACTCCCTTTTGGCGATTTTGTAAGTTATTGTTTAATGCCCAATCACTTTCATTGGCAGTTTTATGTAGAAAAAGTTGAGGTAGATCGCGAAGCATATTGGCAACATGTAGATGGCGTAGAATGGCAGAGACGAGTATGGAAATACAAAAATAAAGCGCAAGAAGTCAACAATCAAGATCGGCGAAAAAAAGGCTTAAAAGTAATGACCATCAATCGAGCAATTGGTTATTTAGAAATGGCTTATTCGCGTAGTATTCAGCAAGTTACTAAGTTAGAGGGAAACGTTTTCCGCCATCATTGCAAAGCTAAAGACGGCTGGATCGACGAGTTCATCACCCTTCGTAAACCCAGCGGAAAACTAGATAGCCGCTTTAGAATCGGCACAGGCTATGCGCATCATTGTTTTCATTACATTCATCAAAATCCAGTAGCGGCGGGATTGGTTAATAATGCAGAAGATTGGGAATATTCATCGGCGCGAGATTATGCGGGAATGCGGCAAGGAACGTTGGGTAATTGGGATTTGGGGCGGAAGTTGCTGGCGGAATTATGAAATGTGATGGCAGCTGTCGAAACGCACAAACGGCAGGTGTCTTCCCGACACCTGCCGTTCTAAATATCAAAAGTCAAATTTTCAATTCCGCTTCTCCTTCACTTTACCCGCTTCTTCTTGCAATCGCTGCGCAATTTTCGCACCCATTTCCATCCCCCACTGCTGCCCAATTTGCATAGATTGCTGCATGATTTGCGGTGTTTTTTCTACCATCTTTTTCCCAATTTCACTCTCGTAAAATGCGATCATACCGTCGATTTCAGCTTCCGTGTGGTGTTCCATATAAACGGGAACTAGTTTTGCTACGATTTCGGTAAAACCCGTCGATTTTGCTTCTTTTTTAAATTCCGTAAAAAACTCTTCAGGTAATTGATCTGCGAACTGTGCTTTTTGCATATCGATCATTTGGTCGATTACCATGCTAAAATTGGCTTTTGCACCCGAAAGCTCAATCATTTTTGCCACTTTGGAATGTAATGCACTTTCTTGGGCATACCCAACGACAGCGAATAGTACCAAGAAAAAAGTAGAGGTGATTAACTTCTTCATTTTGAATGTTTTGGTTTGAATGGACAGCACTTTCCGAGTGTCATTCATTTTTATTAAAAATCAAACGACATTTTGAAAATGCCGTCCGATGTAGAGCATTGAATTGAACCTATCGTAAAACCTACGTAGTAGCGGAAAGCTACAACGTAAAGATAAACTACAAAGTAAGAAGGTATAAGTCACTCACTACGAATAAATGGCAACTACAAACTACCAACTCAAATACTACCAACTGCTCACCTCCGCCGCTTCCGCATCAATCCCTCCTGCGTCACTGATGCCACCAATTTCCCATCGCGATTAAAGAAGTTGCCGCGACAAAAACCGCGTCCACTACTCGCCGATGGACTATCTAACACATACAACAACCACTCGTCTGCTCGAAATTCGCGATGAAACCACATCGCGTGATCCAAACTCGCCATGAAAATATCGCGTAGTCCGGCTTGATCGCGGTGCGGCAACATAGCTGTCCAGAGCAAATTGTAATCGGAAGCGTAGGAAAGTACCGCTAAATGTTGGTTAGAATTATCAGGCATCCGTCCTTTGCTGCGTAGCCAAATATGACGGAATGGCTCACTTTTTTCGGGTTTGAACGGATCGATCACTTCTACGGGACGAAATTCAATCGGGCGTTCCCAGCCTAATACCTTCGGCATATCGGGATATTGCTGACGCAATTCTGCGCGTAATTCTGCTTGACTACGTAGTTGTTCGGGTGGCGGCACATCAGGCATTTCAATTTGATGATCAAACCCTTCCTGCGGCGTCTGAAAGGAACAAGAGAGGAGAAATATATCGCGCCCATTTTGAATCGCCTTTACCCGTCGCGTTGCAAAACTTCCGCCATCGCGAATCACATCCACCGTATAAACGATTGGTTTATTAAAATCACCTGGCAGAATAAAATACGAATGTAAAGAGTGCAACGAGCGATCGTCAGGTACGGTACGCATCGCAGCAACGACTGCTTGCGCCAATACCTGTCCACCAAAAACCATTGGGCTACCAATATTTACACTCTGTCCGCGAAAGAGGTTTTTCTCGATTTCTTCGAGATCCAAAAGTTGTAAAAGTTCGCTGACGTGCTTCATGGAAATAGTTGTTTGAAGGTTGTTTGGAAGTAGTTTGGATGTAGTTTGGATGTAGTTTTTAAAATGGAAATCGGTATAATATTTATAACTTGTGGCGACCTCGTCTAACCACTTTCAAACCATATCAAACTACTTCCAAACCATTTTTCTACATGACTCCGCTAAAAGAACGCTATTCACCTGAATTTTACGCCCGTTTTGCGCAAAGCATAAAAAAGGTACTGCCTGCTTTCAATCAATCGCTCTTTGAACAGCAAATCTTTGCGGAAGGTTGGGACAATTTGGAATTAAAAGATCGCATGTATCGCAGTAGTCAAGTCTTGCACCTGCATTTGCCACAACCTTTTACGCAAGCAGCGGCGGCAATATTACAAATTGTCGAGCAATTAAAAGCAGATGGGATGAATGAACAGGCATTAGAGTGTATGTTTTTGCCTGATTACGTGGAACGCTATGGCTTAGATCACTACGAAACAGCACTCAATACTTTACACGATTTGACACATTTCACGAGTAGTGAATTTGCCATTCGACCATTTATTGTAAAATATCC
>JBGCES010000077.1:0-4736 GCA_045106545.1 Saprospiraceae bacterium | reverse complement strand
CTTTTTATTTTTTTTTTTACTTGTTCGGCAAAGAACTCAGGGAGGACTTTTTTGAAGTTATTTTGCTTGTCATCTAAGACGTGGTTATCGTAAGCATTTCCTTTAATTTGGTGTAAAAGTACGGCTCGACTCCAGCCGAGTTGAGCGGTGGATTTGAGGTAGTATTCGCGTTCTAATTTATCCTGTAATTTATATAAAACTAAAAGATTATGCCCCCAAGGGATTTTTAAAGCCAACTCTAGTAATGATTGGTCTTCATGATATGTTAAATAAAACTGCCGCATGTGCCATAAGTTGGCTGAAGAATATCCTTTTTTACCTTTAACTAATTTAGTAATATCAATTGATAAATTATCTACTACTGATTTGCCCCAGCCATTTATTTGTTGACTCTCTACAATTAGTTTTCCAATATTGAAATTAGATAAAAGATGATGACGATTTAGTGTTTTGTAGGCCTTACTGCGAGCAATTTGAATAGTATCAATAATACTTTCTAATAACTTTTGATAAAGTTCTGTTTTCTCTACTCTCATAGTTTTTGTTGACTTTATAATTTCTCTAACAGCTGTTAGAGAATTAGGTTAGCTGATGAAATTAACACGAATTTAAAACAAAAAATGGCAAACAAAAAATAATAAAACAATATAATTTTTTATTGTAACAATAATTATGAAGACATGAAATTGTCACGATTACGCTATTGATAAGCTAATTTTGTTTACAACTTCTCACCGTTCGACTTGTTAGAAAATTATTATTTCACTCAAGTATCAACAAACATGATTAGAATTTACTTATCGTTCTTTTTTTTAATGGCAATTTCGACTGTTGCGTTCACGCAGACCGACGAATCGGGTAGTTTTGAGATTGATGATCGCGATCGTAATTATCGCGTACATTTGCCACCTAATTTTGATAGTAGCAATGAATATCCGCTAGTGATCAACATGCACGGCTTGACCTCCAATGCCGTAGAGCAGCAATTTTATAGCGATGTCAATCGCGTATCAGACGCCAACAATTTTATTGTTTGTTACCCAAATGGCGTACAAAATTCGTGGAATTCAGGTTTTGGAACTGGTGTAGATGATGTGAAATTTTTGGATGCTTTGATTGATACTTTAGACGCCAATTACAATGTAGATTTATCGCGAGTGTACAGCACAGGGATGTCTAATGGCGGATTTATGTCTTATAAATTGGCTTGCGAATTGAGTGAGCGTATCGCGGCAATTGCTTCGGTAACGGGGAGCATGACTTTACCAGAATTTGCTAATTGTGATCCCGTACGCGTTGTGCCAGTGATGCAAATTCATGGTACGAATGATGCGACTGTTCCTTTTGAAGGCAATGCACAGTTGGTGGCGGTGGAAACGATGGTAGAAGCATGGGTAGCTAAAAATGGCTGCGATGCAATGCCCGAAATTACTCCACTAGACGATTTTAATACTACGGATGATTCTACCGTAGAATTGTTGACGTATAGTGGCTGCGGAGATGAGCCGCGCGTAGAATTTTACAAAGTAGATAATGGCGGACACACTTGGCCTGGTTCGCCGATTGCGTTAACTGGATTGGTAACGAATTATGATTTTCGCGCAAGCGATAAGATTTGGGAATTTTTTAGTCAATTTCAAAACGAAATGGCAGTAGCACGCGAGGAAGTATTATCTGATGTAGCAGTAGAAATTTTTCCGAATCCAGCGACTGATTTGGTACAAATCAATACCGATTTAATCATCGAAAACGTACTCGTTTTTAATGTAAATGGGCAGTTAGTGCAAACGTTTGATACCGATAATGCAATCAATATCCGTTCCTTAGCAAAGGGTTTATATTGGTTAAAAATTCAAACGGCGGAAGGCGTGGTTACGAAGAAAATCTTGAAGCAATAGAGAAAGGAGTGACGAGTAATCAGCTATCAGAAGCATCAAATGGGTTTACTGATTACTCGTCACTAATTACTTACCTACTGGGCATAATTACTCACCTTCCGCTCAATCGCTAGATAATCATCATCTTCCGCACCATCTCCATCCCAATCTAGCGTAGCGCGTAATTGTAGCTTGCCATCCGCAAAATTAGTGAGGTATTGATAAGTCGCTTCGGATTCAATCAGCATCAGCGTATCACCAAAAACATTCCAGCGACCGCGTAGCGTATTAGTCAGCTCGCCTTTCAGATCGCGAAATTCACGGACGTATTTATTCCCATCCTCATAAAATTTTGTTTTTACGGGTTGAACGCCCAATTTACGGATCCAATTGGTTTCTTCTACAGTAAACCGATCTGTAGAATCTTTTCCATCAATCGTATTGATAACCACATCTAGCGAAACACTTTCCCAAGTGCCGACTAGTTTAGTTTTAAGATCGGAAGCTGCTGTTGTTTGGGAAGTTTGCTTTTCGGTTGTACTTTCGCAGGCAGTTAGCGTCAGCAAAAATAAAGCAAGAAATAAGATTATAATATGATTAGACATAGTTAAATTATTGGGCGGAATTAGACACAAGTTATTTTTTTTAAGATTTCCCATAATTGTCGCATAATTTTCTTATAGTCAGCTATTTAGCCAATTTTAGAAAATCAAAATAACTTATATCTAATTTTAATCCGACATTTAGTATTTATTAAATATTGTTGAAAACAGCGGCGCGAAGGTAAAAATTACACATTATACATTACGCATTACACATTAAAAATATGACAACTGAATCTGCTTCGAATTACGATGCACTCGAAACAATGTCTGTTCGCGAGTTATTGACTAATATTAACAACGAGGATAAAAGCGTTCCGTTGGCAGTCGAACAGACTATTCCGCAAATCGAACCATTAATTGACGCTATCGTTGAACGTATGGCGCAAGGAGGACGACTTTTTTATATCGGTGCAGGAACGAGCGGACGACTTGGTATCGTCGATGCTTCGGAATGCCCACCGACTTACGGTGTGCCGCACGATTGGGTTATTGGCATCATGGCGGGCGGTGATAGTGCGATTCGTAAAGCCGTAGAATTTGCGGAAGATGATGCGGAACAGGCATGGCATGATCTGCAAGATTTTGAGATTAATCAAAAGGATGTTTTAGTTGGAATTGCTGCTTCGGGGCGCACGCCTTACGTGGTTGGTGGTTTAAAATCTGCACTGGAAAATGGACTCGTGACGGGCTGTATTGTTTGTAATCAAAATACGGCTGTGGCAGAACAAGCAACGTTTCCTATCGAGGTGATTGTCGGGCCCGAATTTGTGACGGGTAGTACTCGCATGAAGGCAGGAACGGCGCAGAAGCTGGTTTTAAATATGATTTCTACCAGTGTGATGGTTCGCCTTGGTCGGGTACGCGGCAATAAAATGGTCGATATGCAATTGAGTAATCAAAAATTGGTAGAGCGCGGAACGCGCATGATAGCGGAAGCGACGGGAGTAGATGAAGTGAAGGCACTGCAATTATTAAAAACGCACGGTTCGGTGCGGGCAGCGGTGGATAGTGTCAATAAAATTTAATGTGTAATGGTAGAATTGTGAGATGGCGAACTGAACGCAATGATAGAATTGCACAATTACGCCATCTCACAATTTAACTTCTACTTTCCAAACATATCCGCCAATCCGCCTAATCCACCGGGTAGCATGTCATTCATCATGGACTGTGCTGCTTCTCCTTCTTTTGCTTTAGCCGCTTCTATCGCCCGATTCACAGCGATCACCAATAAATCTTCTACTTCTTCTTTGTCTTCCCAATCCAATTTTTCAGGATCGATTGCGATGTTTAAAATCTGTCCCGTCGCGTTCGCTTTGACGTGAACTGCGCCATCACCCGATGAGCCACTAACTTCGATTAGGGCTAATTTTTTTTGCATTTCGGCTTGTTGCTTCTCCATATTGCCGAGCATATCTCCAAACATGATGTATAATTTTTTTGATGAAAAACTCTTGGGTAAAAGGAGAAGAATTAAGGGAAAAGGGGCAATTCTAACGTGAGCCCTTTCCTTTAACCTTTCGCCCTTTTCCTATTATATCTTAAAACTCTTAGTTGCTCGAAAATGTTTCCACAGCGTTTGTACCATAAATACGTGTGAAACAAAAACGAGCGGAATGAAAGTGGTCAATAAACCAAACATTCGCGCATCTAATTTACTCAGTTCCATACCGAGTAGAGGCATATCGTAAACGGTCGCCAATAGTAAATCTAGCAAGCCTACAATATTCAGTAGGATAACGACATATAAGGCTTTATCCCATTTTAGATATAAGGCAGTCAATGCACACATTGCTAATAATGAACTCGCTACATCGCCTCCTGCGAGTCGATAAATATGACTTTGTGGTAAGATCGCGCCTGCCTTCGTAATACCTGGTATCAATAACGATAATGAAATATAGCGAAACAAGTGAATCGCAACAAATGGGCGCAGCAAACGATTGATATTCCAGGGCTGAATGGTGGGTAGAAGCACTGTAGTAATCAGAAATCTCCAACGGATTGACCCAAAAATAAACGTAAGTGGTAGTAGAAATCCGTAATGCAATTTTTTCTATGTAATGTATAATGAGTAATGTGTAATTACGGTACGTGAATGTAGCGCAATGACTTTTCAATGGTAAAGCTACACTATATCCTTTCGTTTGATAAATTTTCTAAACATTTTATTACACATTATACATTAGTATTGCCGAAATAATTAATTCAACACTTAGAAGCTGTTTTAAAACCTCTGCTGGTCTGCAAACTT
>JBGCES010000769.1:0-7100 GCA_045106545.1 Saprospiraceae bacterium | reverse complement strand
GCAATAGGTAGGAGAAAGGTTTTCCGTTTGATAAGGGATAGGCGGAAGCTGTGGCAGATCATTTACTTGCGGATACAATAAGACCCCGTGCTCCGCAGCAAAAAACTGATTGTAGATATACATTTGTTTTACATCTTCCAGATTTGGATGCACGCGCTTCAGTATCTTCCATTTCGTATCTAATACATATCGCTTCTCCTGATGCTCCAAAATTATATCGGGTCGCAAGGTTCGACGATTCCAAAAAGGTGTAGTTTGTTGCCGACGAACTACCAGCTCAGGAATATTTAAACGCTTTAATTGCTGATAAACATATTCCTCGTATAACAGATTCATATCAAACAGGATAGCTAACAGATGCTGCTGTCCTCCTCGAATATCAGGACTATAATTTAACAATAATAAACGCGCTATTTCAATCGCATTTTTATAACGCAACGTCTGCCGATCGTAGCGAATTTTCAAAAAATCATCCGCAGTATAACGTCGAACTTTTTGATTAGGGAAATATTGCAGTATGCGTTGCAATCGCGCTCGCAAATCTGATTTTTGCAACAATTGATCAAGGCTCAATAATGCGGCATACAGCATTTGATTCAGCGGATGCTGATAATCGTAAGTTTGATAATTGATATAAAAACGTTCGCGGTGAAGGACATTCCGACGTAAGTGTTCTGAAATCAGCAATTTCCCTTTCAAAACAGGTGATTGCCCTTGCTCTCTTCGGTACGTCCGTAATAATCCATTTTTTAATAATGCTTCTACTTCGGTAAGGAAAATTTCGTAGTATAATTCCAGAATGGAATGCTTTCGCAATCTAAGCGGAGCGGCGTTTAGGGCTTCAATGTTAATCAATCGACAATACCGTAACATATCAAGTAGAACGCTATGCCAGACCGCTCGATTTGGTTGCAAAGCGCGATCTGCTTTGGGTAAAATTTCGATAGTTAAATCGTTAACTTGTAAAACACCAACGTAGTGAGAAAAACGTACCCCTCGGTGAATTATGCGATAATATTTACTCGCTTTTTTTTGATAGAGAATTAATGTAGCAAGGTGCGCTTCGGTGAATTAGACTCCGTTCTGGCAGTCGCCCAATTTTAGATTTTGGTGTTCGAAGACGCGTAGAGTTGCGATAATAGACTGATTATAATGACCGAAATAGTTCGGCGTTAAGTATAAAAAAAGTGAAATAAGGTTTCGATTCGCTTATTTCACTTTATATGGTCTTTGTTTACTACGATTGATTAAAAAAATTGATAATCAATCAAGACTGTACAAAATTTATCTTTGACGCTGATTTTATTCCGCAATGCTGCCGAATAAGTTGTGATTTTTATGATTTAAGTAGGTCTGATGTCGCTCACGACCTACTTAAATCATAAAAATCTGTGTCTATCTGCGTCAAAAATTGATTCATTTTCAAAACTTTGTACACGCCTAATAATCAATTAGTTATTCAAACTTAAAAATATTTAAAATTATGATTTTTCTCAATTTTAAGTAAGCTATGATAAATCAATTTGATAACTCCCTCTACATCATCTTTATGTGCCATTTCTACAGTGGTATGCATATAGCGTAGAGGCAGTGAAATCAAAGCAGATGGAACACCTCCGTTGGAATAAGCAAAAGCGTCAGTATCCGTTCCAGTGCGACGCGAAGATGCTTCGCGTTGGAAGGGGATTTCATTTTCGTCGGCTGCGTCAATAATCAATTGCAGTAATTTGTTATGAACCGCAGGTGCGTAGGTTACGCTAGGTCCTTTACCACCTTTTACATCACCATGCTTTTTGGTATTGACTAGTGGTGTATGCGTATCGTGCGTAACGTCGGTGACGATTGCCACATTCGGTTTGATCGTTTGGGTAATCATTTCTGCTCCGCGTAATCCAACTTCCTCTTGCACAGAATTCACTAAATATAAAGAATAAGGCAATTCGATTTTATTCTCCTTTAACAAACGCGCGACCTCAGCGATACAAAATCCACCCATCCGATTATCTAATGCGCGACCGACATACCAGCGATCGTTTAAGATCGTCATTTCATCTTCGTAGGTAATCACACAACCGACGTGAATGCCCATTTCTTTTACCTCATCCCGATCCTTAGCACCTACATCAATAAAAATATTCTCTAGTTTAGGAACTAACTTCGCATCTTCTCCTCGACGGGTATGAATAGCTGGCCAGCCAAAAACGCCTTTTACGATTCCTTTAGGTGTGTGAATATCTACGCGTTTGCTCGGTGCGATCAAATGATCGGAACCACCATTGCGAATCACATTAAGAAAACCATCTTCCGTTACATAATGCACATACCACGAAATTTCATCTGCATGTCCTTCGATCACCACCTTAAATTCTTGTCCTGGATTGATAATTCCATAGGCAGTTCCGTAATTATCCAGTTGCCAGTCATCAATGTATGGTTTGAGATATTCTAACCATAATTTCTGTCCACTTGCCTCAAATCCAGTTGGGGAGGCATTATTCAGATATTTCTGTAAAAACTGCTCTGACTTTTCGTTTATAATCGACATTAAAATTGTAGTGCTTTTTGGAAAGACAGACACGCCCTGAGTTCCATAGTTTTGGATGGCGTGTTGTTAATCAGCTTTCTCAATGATTATTTGGTTCTTTGACATATTCCATGATTGCGTCAGCCAGTAACTATTCTCAGCGCTACCTTTAGGTCGCTTGCTCGAATACTTTAATGGCTGATACAGCTTGTCCTTGTCCGCTCCGAAATAGATCGGAGAACTCGATTCGGAGAAATTTGTTAAAGAACGTATTATTTTACCGCGCAAAGCGGCTTTCTGTAAAATTTCGCAAATATAGAAAATATTAGCTGCTCGATCATTTTTTGGTGTACTAAATGTTTTCCAAAGCTGCTTAATTTAGTTACGATATGTCAAAAAAATTAAGTTTCTCTGAATTTGACCGTCACCCGACTACACAGTTTTATCAATAAATCTATATTTGAAGTTGATTATCATTTAGTATTGCCGAAATTATTAATTAATTCGGCGTTGCTTAGAAACAATAAAAATCTGCTATGCAAAAACCTTTGAGTAAATGTTTATTACTGCTTTCGAGCCTGTTATTACAGTTTATCCCGAATTCTGATGCCCAAAATCTTACCCGCTTTGAAGTTCCTTTTATTCAAGACGGTCAACCGATTGAACATGCATTAGTGGGTGGATTAGACACGCCGCAATTTGCTGAAATGGACTTTAATAATGATGGATTACAAGATTTACTCATTTTCGACCGCGTTGGTGCGCTTCCTTTGACTTTTTTAAACGGCGGTACTCCAAATACCGTTGACTATACTTTCGCGCCTGAGTATCAAGCTATTTTTCCTGCTGATTTGGATAACTGGATCGTACCGCGTGATTACAACGCAGATGGCGCTATGGATATATTTGTTCATCCTACTATTCCAGGTATCGATGGCGTGATGGTTTATCAAGGTTCCTATGTAAACGACCGTTTACAATTTGAATTAATGGAATTTCCGCAGAACAATTTCGATATACTTTATTTCCCGCTTTCAGGAGGTGGAGAAACCCAAATATACGTGTCCTCAGTAGATTATCCTGCAATAGATGACATTGATGGAGATGGAGATTTAGATATCGTCACTTTCAATCCAGGAGGTGGATACATGGAATATTATAAAAACACTTCCGTAGAGCAAGGCTTCGGCAGAGATAGTCTAATCTACGAATTAGAAGAGAGCTGTTGGGGAGGTGTTTACGAAAGTGGAATTACGGTTGAAGTTAGTCTAAGTAGTGTGGAAGGAGAATGCGCTACGCCTTTCACAGGTGAAGATGACGTAAATTTACGCCATGCAGGTTCGACCTTATTAACTTTAGATTACAATGGAGATGGATTAAAAGAGATGATTTTAGGTGATCTTTCTTTTGATAATTTGAATTTACTAATTAACGAGGGTACGACAGAAGAAGCATGGATGTCAGAACAAATCAATGCTTTCCCAATGGATACACCCGTTGATTTAACTACTTTTCCGGCTGCTTTTTATTTAGATGTCAATAATGATGGTAAAAAAGATCTAATCAGCGCACCTAATGTTCGTGGACGAGGCGATAACTATCGCAATGTGTGGCTATATCTCAATAATGGTACGAATGATAATCCTGATTTTGAATATATCACTAATCGCTTTATGGTCGATCAGATGGTAGATGTAGGTTCGGATGCAAAACCCGTTTTTGTAGATGTCAATGCCGATGGTCTATTGGATTTATTGATTGGAAATCAGCGGTTATACTCTCGCGAAAACAATCAGGATGCACGGATTTTTTATTATCAAAATAGCGGCACTTTAGCCGAACCAGTATTTGAATTAGTGACTGATGATTGGATGGGACTTTCTGATTTTAGTAATACAACTTTTGACTTTGCGCCTGCTTTTGGGGATTTGGACAACGATGGCGATTTGGATTTGTTGATTGGTGATGATAAAGGAAAATTGTTTTTTAGTGATAATCAGGGCGGCGCAGGTAACGAAATGGTTTTCAATGATTTTGTTTATGAATATATGGGAATTGATATTGGGAAAGCAGCACGTCCGCAATTAGTTGATCTTAATGAAGATGGTTTACTAGATTTAGTATTGGGTGAACGAAGTGGAAATAATGTAAATGGCCAAAGTTGTGGTACACTCAATTACTTTCAAAATGTAGGTACGGCTGATAGCCCAATATTTATGGCAGACGAAGGCGGTCGCCCAGACATTGCCCCCAATTCGCCCTGTCTAGGAGCAGTATTTACTATTCCCAATGGCGCAATTTTGAGTTACAGCGACCCTGTCTTTTGGGATTTTGGAGATCGCATAGAATTATTCATTGGAACTGAATTTGGTGATTTAAGACACTACACAGACCTTTCTACAGATCCAAATCAACCTTATACCTTAGCCAATGAAATGCTTTCCCCTGAACCTATTGGAGTACGCCTCTCGCCTACTCTAGCTGATATTAATGACGATGGAAAACTAGATATGGCAATTGGAAATGCTCGAGGTGGCATTACTTTTTTTACGACCGATTTAGATGCTCAGGAAAGCGTCAACACGACTCAAGTTGCAGAAGATGCTGGTATTAGTATTTATCCAAATCCAGCACAGGATATGATTAATATTGCTTTTGATAAAGCAAATTCAACAAGTCAATTGATTGAAGTTTTTAATGTAAACGGTCAATTGACTCAGCGCCTGTCCACTAATAAAGCCACTACACAAATTTCGGTTGCAAACTGGACGGCAGGGCTCTACGTTTGGAGAATTAAAACAAAAGAAGGATGGGCTTATCGTAAGGTGGTAATTGAATAGAAAGATAAATGCCTGCTCTCTAAAATAAAAAATCCGCCGGAACAGAACGTATCTGACCGGCGGTATTCACCTTAAAACAGTGTTGTGCCTTGAATTCGTGGAATTACATTAAAGAATAAAATGTAGACAAAACTCTGGAAAAAACGCCTTTACCTCGATTAAGTGTTTGAGGGGTAAAAAACGCAAGAGTCTTTAAGAAACTTTCGCTTCTAGTTTTTTAATAAAGCGGTATGTGAAAACTCGACCAAATGTATTAGGTCTAAGTAAAAAATCTATTTGCTTTAAGCTCCATGAATGTCAATTTAGCAGTTTGCAAGTATATTATTTTAACGGCAAAGACCTTGCCAGTGTAAGGAAAATGGAGTATATATAAAGAATATTGAAAGTCAGTAAACAAATCATATTTCAATGTAACATTCTGTATATCAACTATTTATAGAAATAATTATTCTATATTAAATACAGACGATCGTCAATTGTTACTAATTGGGAGATTATTAGTCTAGCTAAGTCATTTGGAAGTAAGCTGAGTTAACTACTAAATTCAATACTCAGTTAAACCATTTACAAAGTTTTTATTTAAAGCTGATTCACTTCTTCAATCCTGCGGAACAAGCTATGATTACTTAGCAAAATCTCAAGAAGTAATCTAAGTCTATCTACATCAGAAAATGATTCATTTTTAAAACTTTATAAACGCCTAATATTCAATTCCTAACCAGACCTATTTTTTCTCCATTTTATCGACCTCTACACTCACTATCCACTTTAATTTCTCTACAAAAAAAGCCGTTAGCCATTCCTAAGAACGACTAACGGCTTTAAACTATCTTGCCAAATATCCTTACGGATTAGATTTACGCTTAAACGTAATTGGTAAACAGATTGTATCTGGACAAGTCGAACATGGACTCACTGGTCCAACGGTGTAAGTCATTGTACAGAATCCATCATCCAAGTCACGAATAGTAAGGGTATAAGTAGTTATACCATCCGCTGCAAATCCTTGACTATTGTTAAATGAAACTGGCGAACCGTAGTCCGTACCTCCAGGATTCATTACCACATCTCCACTACCATCGTTATAGACTACTTCGTACTTACCAGAAGCTCCTGGGTTCGCATTAGTAGCAGTTAAATCAATGGTAAAGAAATCATCGGCATCAGTACCTCCAGTACCTGCATCATCACAAGTTGTAGTTGCATTAGAAACCACAATTTCAGTTACGGTAACTGTAAATGCAGTAGCTGTACTTTCACAAGTTGTCGTTCCGTCTCTTACTTTCAAGGTTGCATTATAAGTATCTGCCGCAGCAGCACCTGGTACTACAATCGAGATTGGAGAAGATGGTAAAGTTGTAAAGGTAACATCTACAAAACCTGCAGCTTCAGCAGCAGCATCGAAGTCAATCATGTATTCGTCAGGGCTATTGGTAGTAGCGGTGTACGCTAAGTCTGCACTTGTAGCACCTGCACATACAGAAGGACTAGTTCCTAAAGTAATAGTAGGAATAGGATTGACGGTTACGCTTGCTAAATCAGTCATTTCTACTGCACAACTTGATGTACCGTTAGTCGCTAACACGTTGTAATCAGTAGATGTAGTTATTCCGCTTACCGTGAATGTAATATCACTACCCGTTCCTGCTACAGCAGCGCCTACATTGCTATCATCACTATTCAAACGTAATTGGTAATTCACACCACTTTCGCTGCCCGTTACCGTAATTGTTCCA
>JBGCES010000768.1:0-3018 GCA_045106545.1 Saprospiraceae bacterium | reverse complement strand
TTTTTTTTGTTGGGGCAACGGTAGGGAAAATTGACTGTTTGGAGTTGTATATGAGTTGTTGTAATTTAGATATGTTAAACCTACTATTTTATGCTAAAAAAAAATGACTCCTTAACAAAAAGCAACGGCAATAAAAGCTGCCAAAGAATATATGGAGTATATTAAAAACCCTGATGCTGAAAAATTTAAAGGCAAGTTTGAAGAACAAATAGAACTAGATACTGATCATATTCCTGGTCTCTTCGACGAAGTTGAATACTTAGCTGCGGAAAACAAAAAGCTCAAACGGTAATTGACGCAGCAGTAGGCGGTGATTTAGTAATTGAAGCGGAAAATTGGGGCTATTGTAACAAAGAAGATACCAACTCTGGCTATCTCTTCAACATTACCTGTTTAGTTACTGTCCCTGTTGACACAGTTCAATAAACAATCAATTTCCTCTTGATCTCCAATAGGTACTTATTTGTCTAAAAGTTTTCATAATTTCTTCAAACTCTTCTTTATCCATCTCAAATGTTACGTTTTCTCCCATTCTGAAATAAAATCTGGTTGGATTATTTACACTTTTAGGATAGTATTCTGCTCCCATTGTTACTGATTTGTAAGAACAATAGGAAACAATATTTCTACCCGTATCCGAATATGACTGCTGCTCTGAGATAAAAGTATAAATACTTTTTGCACAATTATAAAGTTCTTCAAACCCATTTAAATCTAGCAAAAGTTCTTCGACATTTCGCTCTATATCGATCGTCCGAGATACATTTATAGAAGACCCTAGAATACTTCTTAATCCAAAGATCGATGTTCCAATTGACATACCGCTAGTTTCTAATTTTTCACTATCAATTTTGATTAAGGTATGGTAGGAAGTATCTGTCGAAGTTAGAACGTATTGCTGAAAAAAATCAACAACGAGAATAGATGACTCACTACCGAATAATGGATTATATTTTTCTTTCAGAGAAATAATTGATTCAACAACGACCTGAGCATTGAGGGAACTAGTTATGAATAATAGAATCAACAGGGTAAACTTGAATTTGATTTTCATATAATGGAGTAATGTATAAAAATATGATGAATATGAAAGCTAGGAAGCCCCTTACAGAAACTTCCTAGCTAAATGATACAGTTTTTACAGACAAGAATGTCCGTGCTCCATTACCGCTCCGCTCCCTCAATCCAAGGTGCACCCGCCTTCGCCAATCTTTCCTCCAAAGCAGGAACAACATCTTCATAAACCTTAGAAATTTCACCCGCAATACCTGCCAGTTCATCCTCCGCAATTTTTACTTGCTGCAGGTGATTTTCCGTTGGTCCGTAAGAAGTAGATAAGCCGCGATAGCCGACAAACATCCGCGAGCGAATGGTTGGATTATTGCGTTCGCCAATTTCAGATTTTGATTGGTTGCCATTCATGATCGCGTCTAAACGCATGACTTCGCCGCGCGCGGAGAAGACGTCTTTGACCAAATTCATATCGGTCACTTCGCTGCGTTCGAGGGCAGTTTGCATAGCAGCTAAGCGATCTTTTGCCGTTTTTAATTGATAGCCTGCAACGTTGACTTCGCCCATGAGTTTTTCCATGCGTTTTTGGAAAGTCGCAATTTCATCTAAACTTGAGCCTTCCAATGCGCCTTTGTATAACATCTTGACATTGAATGACTTAGTGTCAGATAACGCAGTCATTTCGCCGTCTTTTTCTTTCATTAAGGTTACTGTATATGCACCCGGTGCAGCCATAAAGCCACGTCGCCAGCGGGAGTTGCCGCCGCGTTGTTTTTCGCCTGGCTTAATCGAACCTTTGTACGCATAACGCAAGTCCCAAGCGGTACGGTGGAAACCTTTTCCTGCTTTCGCTTTTACGCGTCGAACGATATTGTTGTCGCTATCTTTTACGACTAACCAAACCTTAGTCGGCATTTCCAAACGCTGCTTTTCCAACTCATCCCAACCGGGGAAAGGTACGTTGCTTTGATTCTTTTTGGCTTCGCCTTCTTTCTTTTTGCGTTCCGCGCCAGCGGTCGTGTAACCATCAGCGAGGTAGTAGGTAAAAATGGCTCCGAAGTCAGGATTTTTAGCCGCGTATTCGCTCGCGCCTTGGTACTCCGCAATGGAACGTGGTTGATATTGATGCGCGTCTTTTATCGCAAATAAACTCGCTTCTTTTTTCAACATCTCGCCCGATATTTCACGCAATGGCGAGTAGTCATCCAAGACAAAAAAGCTACGTCCGAAAGATGCGCCGACCAAGTCATTTTCGCGTTTTTGAATCGCTAAATCACGGAAAGCAATTGTCGGTACACCACCTTTTAATTTAATCCAATTGTTACCGCTATTGGTCGTAAAGAAAATACCAAATTCCGTCGCACAGAACATCAATTCTGGCTTCACGTGATCTTGCACGACGCGCCAGATTAAATGATCATCGGGGAAATCGCGACCGATATTTGTCCACGTGCGACCTCGATCCGAACTTTTGAATAAGTAGGATTTGAAATCACCTTCTTTGTGGTTATCCATCGCTACGTAAACGGTATTTGCATCGTGTAAATCAGCTTTGATGTCGTTGATAAAGGCACGTTTGGGTACGCCTGGAATGGTGTTTACTTCGATTTTACGCCAAGTTTGCCCATCGTTTTCGGTTACTTGAATGATGCCGTCGTCTGTACCTGCGTACACGACACCCGCGTCGATGGGTGATTCCGAAAGAGAAGTAATCGTATTATAATTAGACATCGCACCTACATCCCACGGGTTGTCCCAGCTTTGCTGTTTGCCCATAATAGGTAAGGTAATGCGCTCTTCGTCGCGGGTCAAATCATCAGAAATTGCCGTCCAGCTATCACCGCGATCATCCGATTTCCAAACACGTTGCGAAGCGAAGTATAAACGCGTAGGCTGATGCGGACTAACGATAATCGGCGCATCCCAATTGAAGCGTTCGTAGTCTTCGCCCGCGCCTGCTTGTGGTTGAACCAACACTTGTTCCTGCGTGATGCGATCCACGCGGTG
>JBGCES010000767.1:0-9727 GCA_045106545.1 Saprospiraceae bacterium | reverse complement strand
CAACTTGTGATTTAGATAATGACGGTACTATCAACGCCAATGATCCAGATGATGATGGAGACGGTGTGGCGGATGTAAATGATGCTGATCCTTACGATCCAAATTCTGATTCTGACAATGATGGTATTACAGATATAGTAGAAACAGGCGGCGATGGTTCTTACGATCCAGATGATGATACTAATCCTTTAGATGATGATACAGATAATGATGGTATCACCGACGGAACGGAAGATGCCGATCAAGATGGTATGGTAGATGCAGGTGAAACTGATCCACACAATCCTGATACCGATGGCGATGGCTTAAATGACGGCGAAGAAGATGCAGACCAGGACGCAACGGTAGATGCTGATGAAAGCAATCCCCTTGATATTTGTGATCCTAATCCTACTGCGGACGAATGTGATTTCGATAATGATGGCGATGATAACGGTACTGATCCAGATGATGATAATGATGGTGTAGCTGATGCTGATGATTCCGATCCATTCGACGAAAATTCTGATTCTGACGGTGACGGAATTAGTGATATTGATGAAAAAGATACTTCAGACCCTTTAAATCCTTGTGATCCCAATACAGATGCTTTTGCATGTACGGGTACTGACGATGATAATGATGGATATTATCCAGATTTCCCAGTTGATCATCCAAATCACGATCCAGACGATTCCGATGCTTGTATTCCAGATAATGCAGCGGCTAAATGTGATTTTGACGGTGATGGTCAAACCAATGATATTGACATTGATGATGACAATGACGGTGTAACTGATACCAGCGATGTAGATGACTACGATCCAAATTCAGACTCTGACGGTGATGGTATTCCTGATGGCGTTGAAACAGGTGGCGATGGTGTTTACAATCCAGGTGAAGATACAAACCCAATTGATGAAGATACCGATCGGGATGGTATTAACGATGGTGACGAAGATACGGATCAAGATGGTAATCGCGATCCAGGTGAAACTGATCCAACTGATAACGATACAGATGATGACGGTATCAATGATGGAGTAGAAGTAGCTACTGGTAGCGATCCACTTAACCCTTGTGACCCTAATGGACAGGGTGGTGACTGTGATTCAGATGGTGATGGCGAACCAAATAGCACCGATCCAGATGATGATAACGACGGTGTAAATGATGAAGACGACGACGATCCATTTGACCCAGAGTCAGATAGTGATGGCGACGGTATTTCTGATAATACGGAAACGGGCGGCGATGGCGGCTACGATCCTGGTGTTGATACTGATCCACTTGACCGCGATACTGATGATGATGGTATCCGCGATGGAGTTGAAGACGCCAATATGAACGGAGAACAAGACGAAGGTGAGACTGATGCCACCAATCCTGATACCGATGGTGATGGTTTTATAGATGGTGATGAGGATGTCAACACTAACGGTAACGTAGAAATGGGAGAAGGTGATCCACTTGACCCATGTGATCCGACTCAGACCTTTGAAACTTGTGACTTTGACGGCGACGGTGATCCTAACATCAGTGACCCAGATGATGATAATGATGGTGTACTAGATGATGACGATATTGATGATTATGATCCTAATTCAGATTCAGATGGTGATGAAATTGCCGATATTGATGAAACGGAAGGTGGCACAAACCCACTTGACCCATGTGATCCGAGTGTAAACTCTGTGTCTTGTAACGGAATTGACGACGATGGTGACGGTTACTTTGCAGATGTTCCTGACACTAGCCCATTCAAAGATCCAGACGATACTGATCCTTGTGTACCAGACGCTTCCAATGAAAATTGTGATTTGGATAATGATGGTGATGTAAACGCAGTTGACGGCGATGATGATGGTGACGGTGTAGCGGATGATGACGATAGCGATCCACACGATCCTAATTCTGATTCTGATAATGATGGTATTACCGATATTGTAGAAACGGGCGGTGATGGTGATTACGATCCAGGTACAGATACGGATCCACTTGATCCAGATACGGATAATGACGGTATCGAAGATGGCGTAGAAGACGAAAACCAAGACGGTATTGTCGATGCGGACGAAACAAATCCACTTGATCCAGATACAGATAATGATGGTATCGAAGATGGTGTAAAAGATGCGGACCAAGACGGTCGCGAAGATGTAGGCGAAACTGACCCACTTGACTTCTGTGACCCAGTAGCTACTGCCGATAATTGCGATTTCGATGGTGATGGCGAAGATAATGCTACGGATACGGATGACGATGATGATGGTGTGCTCGATGTAGATGATGCGGACCCATTTGATCCGAATTCAGATTCTGATCGGGATGGTATTTCTGATATTGTTGAAACGGATAATGGAAGTAACCCAGATGATCCTTGTGATCCTGATGTGGATAGTAACTTCTGTACAGGTACGGATGCGGACAATGATGGTTACTTTGAAAACTTCCCTGAAGATGACCCATTCCACGACCCAGATGACAATGATCCTTGTGTACCTGACGTAACTGCTGATTTATGTGACTTTGACGGCGATGGCGAACCCAACAATGTTGATGAAGATGATGACGCAGATGGCGTAAATGATGAAGATGATGCAAACCCGTACGATCCAAATTCTGATTCTGATGGTGATGGAATCGCCGATGACTCGGAAACGGGCGGTGACGGTGTATTCGATGTAGGTGTTGATACCAACCCACTCGATGCTGATACAGATAATGATGGTTTGTCTGATAGCGAAGAAGATGCTGACCGCGACGGTGAGTTAGACGATAATGAAAGTGACCCATTCGATCCATGTGATCCTGATCCAAATGCAGGTTCTTGTATTACGCAAGTAGATAATGATGGTGATGGTTACACTGGAGGTGTTGACCCTAGCGATCCAATCTTCGATCCAGACGATAGCGACCCATGTGTTCCATTAGCAAGCTCTGATGCCTGTGATTTAGATGGTGATGGTGAGCCAAATGGTACCGACGATGACGATGATGGTGACGGCGTAACGGATGACAAAGATGTTGACCCTTACGATGAAAACTCTGATTCTGATATGGATGGCATTACGGACAACGATGAAACGGGTGGTGATGGTACTTATGATGAAGGTACAGATACTGACCCACTTGATCCTGATACGGATGGTGATACCTTAACGGATGGAGAAGAAGTGGGTACCAGTGATCCATTAAATCCTGATGATGATAATGACGGTATTCCAACGGAAGATGAAGATGGAAACAACGACGGCGACTTGACTAATGATGATGAAGATGGCGACGGTACACCAGATTACCTCGACCCTGCGGAAGCAGAAGAGGGCTTGGTTTACTTGACTATTAAGGCTTATCTACAAGGTGCTTTCGAAAGTGCAACAGGTCTAATGACGGACAAACTACGGGAACGTAATTTCATTCCATTGACAGAACCTTACACAGAATTACAACCAGCATTTGGTGTATATCCATTCCAACACAAAGGAAAAGGTGGTGGAGAATCTACTACTGCTGATGTCTTTGCTGTCACGGGCGACAATGCGATTGTAGATTGGGTATTTGTCGAATTACGTGATGAATTTAACAATACATCTGTATCTGAAACTCGTTCAGCCTTGATTCAGCGTGATGGTGACATCGTAGATGTAGATGGCGTTAGTCCAGTATCGTTTACAGTAGAACCAGGCAACTACTACGTTGTTGTTCGTCACCGTAATCACTTGGGTGTGATGTCAGGTGCAGTAGTTGAATTAACTACTAACAAAAATGCGCCAAGCGAAGTGGATTTTACCAATGCAAACAGCAGCGTTTTTGGTGAAAACCCACAAAAAGTGAACGACGGCACCCACCTGCTTTGGGGTGGAAACGCTGATGCTAACGGCTATATCGTATTCCAAGGTAGTGGTATTGCGAATCCAGATACGGATCGTATCTTCTTCGATATTTTCCTTGACCCATTGAATGCGAACGCAAGTTACAGTCACATTACCGAAGGTTATCACTCTGGTGATACCAACCTTGATGGTGACGTGAAGTACCAAGGTTTAGCAAATGATATTGATAAAATGGTATTCTTCAACGTGCTACAGCACCCGATCAATACTAATTTCTTTATCAACTTTTTCATTACTCAGCAATTGCCAGAGTAATAGGAACGCTTAAAGTAAAATTGTTCTATGACAAATATCGTGTTCAGCCATAAAATAGTTCGTAAAAGCGACCGCAAGGTAGCATCGAAAACGTTTTTGGCTGATTCCATCACGATATTTGTTATAGAATCATAAACAATACATAAACAACAGGATAAATATTAAAATAAAAAATTTATTATCCTATCATTTTAATCTTTTGATGTTACAATTGTGGTGCGATAATTGATTATAGTATAACTGGTAATAGTTCACAAAAATGTGACAGCCAAACAAACATAAATACTCGCGCCCCACCTTTTTCTATTCTACGATTCAAACACTAATAAAATGATCAACAAACAATCACTAATTTTAAGTGCCCTCCTGCTCTTTTGTGTAATTCCTACCTTTGCACAAGTCCAATTTAAACTAACCTTTGATTCTAAAAAAGATGCCTACGTTGTTTCGGTAATCCCCGAAGTAACTTATGAAAGCCCAGGTAATATAACTGGTACAGGACAGATTAGCTTCAAAGTTCCTACTGGCAATTTTGATGTAATCGATTTAGAAAATTTACACCCAGATTTACGTTGGGAAGCTAATTCTCGCAATAATTCTCCAGTTGAAGATTCTAACTGGGATTATATCTCTTTTGGTTTAATTACCAATGGCGCACCACGCATTGATTACAAATCAGGTGTTGAAATTCCTTTAGTAAGTTTCAGAAATGAACAAGGTTGCACTGGTGAAATTATGTTGGTAAACAACGATACCGACGAGTTCATGCCACCTAACTCTCAGCAAGCTAATATTGGTAATCAATTAACAATTTTTGCTGCACGCGGCAATGCTTATTCGAAAAATGTTGGAAATGGTGCTGCCGATTGTGGTACGTACGCAGTTACTAATACGAAAGAAGTAATTCAAGCGGCGCAAGTAGAAGTATATCCAAATCCTGCAACAAATCGCTTAAATGTGAAATTTAACTGGCAGTTAAATCGTGCAGAAACTACCTTGAATGTATTGGATGCTCAAGGTAAAGTAGTAATGGCAAAGCAATTTGCACTACAAAAAGGATTCAATACCTTGGATTTAAATGTAGATTTATTACCACAAGGCGCGTATATGCTTGAACTACGCGGCGGCGACCTAAACCTACCTTTAGATCGCTTTATGAAAAGGGATTAAAAAAAATAGGATGAAAGTGGTTATAAATATAGTTCAAAAATTATTTAAAAGTTGTGTTGTATCACCTTTAAACTTCTTTTGAGCAACGTTTACACCACCTTTACACTATTTTCAAAATATTATTGTGACTTTATACTAATCGGAGCGATGTCAATGCGACATCGTTCCTTTTTGTTTTTGTACCCGTCGTTACAATTGACTTATCGTAGCGTTTACAATACAAATTAAGTTCTACATTTGTCTCTGCTGAATTCAGAAAAGCTATACTTCAGCCAATGAATTGGAAAATTCAATTAACTTTACCACCTTTCCTAATCCTGTAATATTTACCCAAAAGCGTGTTTGAATTTTTACTAACTCATAATGGTACAGATAATCCGACATTCATCACGGTGATCATCACGGTGCTTTGTTCGTTTTTTCTATCCTCGTTAATCGTATTGACTTATGAATTGACGACCAAAAGTATTCATCGTCCACTGCATTTTATGCAGTCGATGGCGTTGATTTCTATCGTTGCGGCAACTGTCATGCAAGCCATCGGTGATTCATTGGCACGTGGACTCGGAATGTTAGGAGCGTTAGCGATTATTCGCTTTCGTACCAATCTGGACGATCCGCGCAATATGACTTTTATGTTTGCTGCTATCGCAACTGGAATCGCCTGCGGTGTTTTTGGATTTACCACTGCCTTTATTGGTACAATTGGATTTTGTCTTGCCGCTATTATTTTACGTTTTTCGCCTTTCGGCAAAACGGATGATTTACTTGGTAAATTACGGATCGATGTACCCAAAGACAGTGCAACCGTGAATGAAGTGCAAGCAATTTTGACGAAACATTGTAGCAAAGTAGAAGTGGACGAGGTGAAGTTTTTAAATTTAAAAAAGAAACAAAAAATCCGTGATGCAGCAGGTAATGTGGTCGAAGAACGGCAATTAGATTTAGAGGAATTAATCGAATATAATTTTCTGATTCGCATGAAAAGTGGCGGCGACGAGCGCGTCGCTCAATTCACCAAAGATCTCGAACAATTGGACGACATCCGCGAACTCAGACTACGGTTTAACCCAGATAATATAAAATTATAAAAAATGGTTTGAAAATGGTTTGACATAGTTTGAAAGTTGTCCAAAACAACATTCAAATCACCATCGAGCCATTTTTACACCACTTTCACACCACTTTTCCTCCATGCGTTATTTCAATCTTTTTTACATACTCGTTTTCCTAATCGGTATCACGCTGTGGCGATTAAATACCACGCTGAATACAGAAGTTGTTTCGTTCTACGGATTTGCAGAAAATAAAGAGACGGAAATCAATTTCAATTACCCAGTGGCAGTAGGAAAAATCTATGTGCAAGAAGGACAACTCGTTAAAGCAGGAGAGAAATTATTGGATATGTACCGCATCAAATCGAAAGAGCGATTAAGCGAAGAACCGTTTCGGATCGCCGAACTGCGCGCTCGCGAGAAAGTATGGCGCAACGAACGGGAGGGAGAAATTTTAGATGCAAAAAATAAAGAACAACAAGAATTAGCGAATATTGATGCAAAAATTGCGGACTTTGAAAAGGAGCGTAAATTCCGTAGCGAACTATATGAAGATATAGCAACTAATGATAAAAATTATACGCCCTTACTTGATCAAATCAATAATTTAAAAGAGGAACGCCAGCTTACGGAACAACGCTACCAGCAGGCAGTAAAAAACTTGGAAAGTGAGTTGAAACTAGGAAAAAATCCTTACGCACTCGAACGTCAGCGATTGCAAGCAGAGCAAAATTTTGCGGAAGCAAATACACGAGTAGAAATTCCATTAGTAGCACCACACGATGGAGTAGTGGGCAATTTATATTGCAAAGAAGGCGAGCACATTGAGAGTTTTGCGACTTTAGTTTCCTTTTATGAACCCAATCCTACCTTGGTAGAAGGTTATGTACAGGAAGACTTGATCTTACATGTGACCGTCAATGATTCTTTTAAAATTCGTTCGACCAAAAATCCAGATCTGATCATATTTGGTCAGGTGACAGGATTAGGTTCTCGCATTGTAGAAATCCCCGAGCGATTGCGTAAAATTCCAACTTTGAAAACCTATGGACGCGAAATTCTGGTAAGTATCCCATCAGATAATAATTTCTTACAGAAAGAACAAGTCATTTTGGAATTTGTCAATCCACCAGAGCATTTACACGCTACTAACCAGAAAAAGCCGTTGTCGGATATTAAAATGGAGTAAAAAGCCAGAAGATAGAAAAGAGGTTAATCAAAAATGCCATCTATGATTTCCATAGACGGCATTTTTTATTATCAATTAATTTAAATCTACTTCCGCACTATCGGCAAGCGCACCTGCGATGGATACTTTCCAGAATGGAACACTTTATTGCGGGCTACGACTGCCTCTTCTGCCGACTGCGCCGTATTATCGCCACCAGTATTCAAATTACGCGCAAAACGCGGAAAATTACTACTCGAAATTTCGATGCGAATTTGATGTCCCGCTTTGAAAAAATTACTGGTATTCAATGGAGATAACTCTAATTTATACACTTCACCTTCTCGCATCATCACTTCCTTATCAAACCCTTCGCGGTAACGCGCACGGAAGATCGTTTCATCCAAATTATAAGCCGTCCCATCGGGCGCAACGTCGATTAGCTTCATGGTGAAATCAGTGTCTTTCGCATCCGAACCTACGTATAAAGTCGATTCAATAAAACCGCTCACTTCCACACCTTCCGTCAGTGGAGGAGTAGTATAAACCAAAATATCTGCTCGCGTTTCTAACTGCTTTTGATTACGTGCACCACCATCGATTGCGCCACCCGTACAGCATACATTTCCACCTACACTTGGCACAGGATTTAACGGATCGTACACAAATTCATCATTAGGTGCATCTTTTTTCGGCAATGCTGCTTTTAGCGTTCCGTCTCCAAAGAGGCTATTGGCACGACCGTTAGAATGTAGATAATAAGTCGTCATTTGTGCAGCTTCGGGTGGCCAGCTTTCAGCAGCTTGCCACTTGTTACTACCCATGGTATAATACTGTACGCGTGGTGTTTTTGCTCTAACATCGTTGTCTTCACCTTTCGATGTCAAATCCCACCAATCATAAATTTGTTCGCTATAATTCAAGCGGGCATCGCCCACGCTGCGCTCACCGACAATCGTATTTTCCGTAGCGCGCGTAAAGCGACAGTGCAATGTAGGAGCGATGACTAAATATTGATTATCAGCCACTTCTTTGGAAGCCGTATTACGTACGTGATTGAATAACGCCAAATTTGGACCGACTGATACATCATACCAAGAGACAAACCAAAAACTTGGAACTTCATGCGGCATTTCATCATGATATAAGCCACCTTCAAACCACTCCTTATCATTCGGCTTACGCCCAATCATATCTTCGTAAATGCCCTTTGTACCTTGGACACTTTTTAGTAAATCTTTGAGCGGTAAATGTTGAAACGCCTCTTTCCAATCTACTTTGGGCGCTTTTAATGATAAATCGTAAAAACGACTTACGCGCTGTAAATCTTCCTGTGTAGCCCCAGCTGGTACTCGTGGACGAAACGGATCATTTTGTACGGAATACAACCAACTGTAAAACAGCATTTGTTCCGCGCCCCCACGATACCAATTACCTTGTTCGTACCAATCTCCGACCTTACCAACGCCTGCACCAAAACCCTGCGGAACCATTGCTGCATGCGCGGGATGATCCTGCGCTGCGACTGCCATTTGCCATTCGGCGGTAGAACTACAACCAATCGTCCCAATTTTTCCATTGCACCAATCCTGCTCAGCCAACCAGGTAAACGCATCATAACCATCAGTCAGCGGCGTTCCCAAAATATCCCATTTGCCTTCCGAAAAGTAGCGTCCGCGCTCATTTTGCACGACCAACGCATAACCACGTTTGACCGCTTCATAGGCTTGTTTTTTATAACGCGTATATTCCTCCCCGTTTTGATAAGTATTAAAATTATAAGGTGTGCGAATAAAAATAACGGGCACTTTTTCTTTCGTTTTCGGTCGATAAACGTCGGTCGAAAGGCGTACCCCATCGCGCATCGGCATCATTAATTTGATGTCGATATCGGCAATTTCTTCAAGTGGCGGGACTTTTTCGATTTGGGCGGATAGGGTGGTGGTTAGAAATATAAATAGTAATAGGAGTGAGTTTTTCATGTTTTAATTAGTCAGTGATAAAAAATGGAGATTAAATGAGGTCGGCTAATTTAGTAAATTTGCAGCTTGAATGCTGAAAAAGCGGAAAGATATTTGCACGATAACTTTGGTCAAATTGCTCTTGGAAGCTGAAAAGTTAATTTGAGAATTACTTTCCACACTAATTGTCAATATTATTTAGAGAGTTTAGATGCAAAAATCATGGTCTAAAAATTTGTTGAG
>JBGCES010000766.1:0-8545 GCA_045106545.1 Saprospiraceae bacterium | reverse complement strand
ATTGCACCTTTTGCGCCTTACGTAGCGGAAGAATTGTGGAGCAAGTTAGGTATGGAAGGCAGTGTGCATCAAAGTCAATTTCCTGTGCACAACGATAAATTCTTAGTTGAAGACAGCATTACTTATCCCATTTCCATTAATGGTAAAAAACGTGCAACGATTGAATTTGCAGCGGGTGCGAGTAAAGACGAAATCGAAAAAACGGCACTTGCTAATGAAGCCATTCAGAAATGGACGGAAGGCAAAACAATACGTAAAGTAATCGTAGTGCCAAAGCGGATGGTGAATATCGTGGTGGGTTAATGGAGCACAGGTTTTTAACCTGTGAAATTTAATAAAATAGGTAGTAGAAGTAATTTCTGCTACCTATTTTTATACCTATCGTATTTTTTTTAAACGAGAATATATCGCTGCAGGTTGGCGTTTCAACTCTTTTGCTATATCATGAATTGTTGCACCTGCATCGTACCATTTTAGGAGTAGTTCTTCTTCTTTTGAAGTCCATTTCCGATAAGCATTTGGAAACGACTTGCGTATTTCATTTACAGAATATGTCTTTGGAGGATTATTATTTTTAGAAGTATTGATATTAGGTGCTGTGAGTTGTTCTTTTAATAAAAGTAAATAGTCAACGTCTTGAATCTTTAAAATTTGGCTAATCAAAGAGTGCTGGAGTTCGATTTGAGTGGTCATGATTTGTTTTCTCAATATTGTTACCTAAAAATGTTTATTTGTATATTCCAATGTGGAAACACCATACAATATATGTTTAAAAATAACAATAAACAAGTTTTAGTTTTAAAAATCGAAAACATTCCCCGCCACCATAATTTTATAAAACATCCAATGCTCCAAAACTGCCAAAACTGGTAGCCCAATCACCCACATTTTTCCAAAAGGTAATTCCTCTAATTGCCCTTGATTATTGATACGTGGCGCATTTTTGATAGAATCATAAACGACGGAGTCGCTTGGGTTAGCAGCGTTATATAAAACAATCTCCTCTTCTTCATCTTCCACTTTGTGTGCGAGGTAAGTTCTACATTTTGCCAAGTGCGACTGCGAGCCAACAAAGAACTCGAATTCATATTTATACTCAGGATAATGACGGTCGTTAATGGTCATACTTCCGCCAGTTGCTTTTTTAGCTTTCATTACACCACGGGTGAATTGACCGTTGATAAGCAAACGAAGAAAATGAGCATTTTTAGCAATATTTACGATGATAAAAATTGCTCCAATCAATGGAAACAAAGCCACAATAAAAGCCACCCACCAAGGGAAGATACTTCTTTCGCTGCCTACGATAAATGCTTTTTCAGTTGCTTCGGGTAGGTAGCTCACCTGTACTTCCTGTCCTTCTTTGAAACGCCTAGTAGCGGAATAACTCTTTCCTGAAAAGCTTTCTGCTCCTGTAAAAACTTGAAATTGATATTCCCAAACCTTTCGCTCATTCACACTATTATTAGTAGATTTTGCGGACATAATGACTGCTTCTGCTGTTTTCCATTCTTCTATTGGCGGGTCAAAAATGTTGGAAATACCTGAATTGAAACCAAATACCCATAAAAATATGCTACCAAATAGAAAAAATATCCAACCAAAAACGCCTGACATCCCTCCGAGTAGAATGCTCAATTGAGAGAAGATCGATAAATGTCTAGGTGGCGGTTGTCGTAGATGACGCATGAATCAACGATTGAGTTATATGAAATTGGTTCTACATGATTTGTAAAAGAACCACAAGCAAGAGCTTGTTTGGACTTTAATAATCGGCCTGCAACTTGCTCTTTTTCCGTTATTCTTCGTTAAAAAAAGTGGTTATTTATCCCGATAGACTCCCATTTTTATGCCTTGAATAACGAAAAAATAGCTATGTTTCGACTCGAAGACCAAAATCCAAACAAGCTCTAATAAAGATACGATCATAATGTGTACCGAAATACTCAACTGTTCCTAATAGCAAAAAAAATCACCAATTTAACCTTCTTTGCGAAAAGCAATTTTTTTATTGTACTTTGCTTAGTATATCTTTATAGTCTAATCTAACAAATTGATAAACAGCTCTTTATGCAAGAACAACTGCTCAACAATCTTCATTATATAGGTATTTTTATAGTCATTTTAATTACTACTTTTATTATTGCTTATTTAGCAGGAAGTTTCTTTCGGCGATTGATTTTGAGGAGTAGTTTATTAATGAAAACCGATCCTACTAATTACCAGTTTTTACGACACTCGGTAGTTGGAATGATCTATATTTTGGGATTTTGTGCAGCTATTTATAGTATTCCTGTATTACGGACTTTAGCGGGGTCGATGTTAGCAGGTGCGGGTATTGTCGCAGTGGCAGTTGGTTTTGCCTCCCAACATGCGTTGAGTAATATTATTAGCGGTTTCTTTATCGTTATTTTTAAACCCTTTCGGGTAAACGACCGGGTGAAATTACGCGAAATGACGGGAATTATTGAAGACATTACCTTACGTCACACGGTCATTCGTGATTTTGAAAATCAACGAATCATCATTCCTAATGCGGTGATCAGCGACGAAATTATTACCAATTCTAATTTCGGTGAGGATGCAGTTTGCAGATTTATTAATGTGGGAATTAGCTACGAATCTGATGTCCAACTTGCCAAAGCCATTATAGCGGAAGAAATCCATCAACATCCGCTCTTTGTCGATCGGCGTACTTCCGAACAAATTGAATCAGGCGAGCCAATAGTGGTTACGCGAGTAATACAACTAGGCGAGTATTCGGTAAATATCCGTGGCTGGGCATGGACGTTGAATGTGGCAAATGGTTTTATTTTAGGTTGTGATGTAAACGAAAGCATTTTAGAGCGATTCAATCGAGAAGGCATAGAAATTCCCTATCCACACCGTACAGTTGTAATGAAAAATATAGCTGATAACGATAAACTATGAAACAAAGAAACACTAATATCGGATTACCTCCAGGGACAGTAATTTTTACAGGTACTCAACAAATGGAGTAGAGCGAAGTCCATCATTTGCGTTATGGTGTTGATTTTGCAGAGGAGTTACAAATTGATCGCGAAGTTCTACAAATGGATGGAGAGCAGCAGCCAGTTATCAATTGGTTTGACATTCGGGGAATGCATGATATTCCATTAATTGAAGAATTGGGAAGAGGGTATATGGGGTTATTTGCCTATTTTAAACATCGAAAATGGATTTGAAGTGACTATTCCAACTTTGTTAAAGTTCTACCATTGTGTCAATGCTAGTCGATTAAAAAAACTATCTTTGCGTCCTAAAAATCTACTATTATGATTGATGTAAAACTATTTATTTTTGTGTTTAGTTGTCTGATATTCAATAGCTTATCCGCACAAACTACAATATTACTTGATGGTCAACCCGTTGGTGAAACTATCTTTATCTGTCCTGGAGAAAACTTGCAATTGGAAGCTACGGGCGCAGAAACTTACGCGTGGTCGCCTGCAAATATTTTTGCTGATCCTACTTCTTCAATTGTTACCCTTGCACCAGAGGAAAGATTGGAATTAACGGTAGTTGGTACTCAAGTGGATGGAACAACTTCTTTAGATGGCGTGGTAATTAACATTGATGATTTTGATTTCAATTTTGTGATGTCAGTAGATGGAGAAGAGAGTGATTCGATGGATTTGATTATTGATTGTGATCTTGAATTGCGAGTAGAGTCTTCCGCAAATAATTTAACTTACGAGTGGTTTAGAGATAATAATACCATCGCTAATGAGACGGGGAGCGTCTATACAGAAAATCTACAAACAGAAGGCAGTTTTAACTATGAAGTAATTGCTATTTCCGATAATGGTTGTACTAAGGGAGATAATGTGACCTTTTCCGTGCGTCCTCCACGTTTACCAATGGATGATGAACAAGGTTTAATTCCAAATGTTTTCACACCCAACGGTGACGAATTGAACGATTTTTTTGCACCATATTTAGAAAAAGGCTTATCTATCGAAGATTTAAAAATTTATAATCGTTGGGGACAGTGCGTTTATGATAATACCAATGGTGATGAAGGATGGGACGGTACTTTTGACAATGCAGATGCCCCAGCGGATGTCTATATTTATACGATTACGATAAAGTTACCAGATGATGAAGAACAGCAGTTTTTCTCTAAACGAGGAGAAGTTACTTTATTGCGCTAGAACTTTTTAATGTCAAATTCAAAAAAATAAAGGCTCACCGACACATATTGTTACGGTGAGCCTTTGGTTTTCTAGGTAGCGAAGTTTATTTTTAATAAACTTCAATTAGAGGTCGAACAACTTTAGAAATTAGTTATATTTTATAACTATACGAGTATGACCTTTGCTGAATTCTACTCTTCACTTTCTCCTTCGTCTGCTTTGCGCGGCTTGATGATGTTGATTTTACCATCTTCGCCGTACAGTTCGCGCGACTTTTTGTTGTAAGCTAAAGCAGCCTCTTCTGCCGTTGCAAACATACCAATATGTACAGATTTGCGATCGACTGAAATAACCGCGCGGTAGCGATTGTTTTCTTTGTAAACACCAGTGTAGCCTACTTTGCTACTCGTTTTACGTTTCCGACTGGCAACGGAACGAGAGCGATAAACTAGATTTTCTAGGCGGCAGTCTAACTTATTGCCATTTTTTGCACCAACCAAATTTTTCTTGCCTGACTTTGTTTCCATTAGGAATTTTTCAGCAATTAATTTGTGCAAATAAATGGTCTCGGTTTTGTACCCGCCGTCTGCTTTTTTCCAAGTTTTTTGGAAAACAGCACAACCACTAGAGTGCTTACGAAGATTGTTGATAAAATCAACTTTTACGAGATAAGGATCGGATGTCAAGTATTCATATACATTGGCATCGAGAAGAACGTTGTCGTCAGCGTTTTTGAGTTTGACTTTATATAACACGCTTTAGGATTTAAAAAAGGTTAAAAAAAGAGATAACATTGTTAAGATAGTAGTAATACTAGATTTTAGGAATAAAAGGGGTTTAACTTGGATAACAATTCAAGTGATAAAAATAGAAAATTGTGTTAGATTAGAATGAAAATAACAATTAGTATAGATTAGTATTTAATTAAATATAATAAATAATATTAGGTTTTGGTGGGATACAAAAATAGTATAGAGATAACAATAGTAATAAAATCGAAGTAATCTTGTTATGCCAAAGTTAACAATAATTTCACATCTGACAAATTATTTATAAAAAAAAATAGTAAATGGTGCACTTTATTATTGCTATTGTTAGCTCGAATAGTATTAAACAAACGAGCTAAAACTTTCATTTTCAATAATTTGCATGTAGTAACATTAATTGTAGAGATAAGAAAAAAAATTATATTTTTGGCAAAAAATAATTTGCATAAACATAGGAAGTATATAAAAAGATGTTTTGATTTGGCTCGTTTGGGAGCAGGAAGTGTTGCTCCTAATCCATTGGTTGGAGCAGTGTTAGTTCATCAAGGAAAAATTATTGGTGAAGGTTGGCACAAAAAATATGGTGATGCGCATGCTGAAGTAAATGCCTTGGCTAATGTAGCGGATGAAAATCGAAATTTGATTATTGAATCTACGTTATACGTATCGCTTGAACCATGTTGTATCTATGGTCGAACACCTCCATGTACTAGCTTAATTATTAATCATAAAATTCCTCGCGTAGTTATTTCCTGTTTAGATCAAACGCCAGGGGTAGCAGGTCGGGGAGTGGAGTTATTACGTGAGGCGGGGGTAGAAGTTATAACTGGAATATTAGAAAAAGAAGGAAAAGCGCTAAGTCAAATTCGCAACACTTTCGTAACTACCAATCGTCCTTACATATTACTCAAATGGGCTCAAAGTGCTGATGGATTTATCGGTAAGAGCGGAGAGCAAGTTTGGTTAACCCAACCGATTACTAAACGTATCGTCCATAAATGGAGAGCAGAAACCGCCGCTATTCTAGTTGGAACGAATACTGCTTTAACTGATAATCCCCAATTAACAAATCGCCATTATTTTGGTCACTCGCCGCTACGGATTGTCTTAGATCGAAGCGCAAAAATACCTTTTGAGCATCATTTATACGCAGGAACAGAATCTACTTGGATGATTAGTGAGCAAATAAAACCTGCTGGTCTGCACCCAACTATAGAGTGGAAACAACTAACATTTGATGATAAATTGTTACAGAATTTATTAGAACTATTAGCAGAAAACGGCAAAAGTAGTTTAATGGTAGAAGGAGGAAGCCAGTTATTGAATAGTTTTATTAAAGCTGGTTTATGGGATGAAGCACGCATTTTTACTACAAAAAAGAGCATTCATGCTGGGATAGCTGCGCCATTGATACAAGGCAAGCGGAGAAGCGCAGTAATGATTGGCTTAGATAAGTTAGAGATATTATATCAAAATGATTTATCGTAAATAAAACGATGTTTGGGAATGATTCACAATAGTTAAACTAAATTTAAAGTGGTGTCTTCAAAGCATAGAGACTATGAAAAAGTTGTTTATAAGTTATAAATTTGCTTTAACAATTTTTCGCATCACTTTAATTCTTTCTTACAACTGATAATCTGAGCAAATATTAAACTTACTACTAACATGAAAAATATCGTTGTGCTTGCTTTTTTGCTGTTGGGTCTGATGGTGTCTTTTGCGTTTCAATCGCCGCTGCCTGTCTTGACGGTTGAAAAACAAACTACCTCAACTGTTCAGTGGATGACCTTCGAAGAAGCCATGGAGCAAGCTGAAACCGAACCGCGTAAATTTTTTATAAATATCTACACTGATTGGTGCAGTTGGTGTAAGCACATGGAAGGGACGACCTATAATGATCCTGCTATTGCTCAATTTATCAACGATAATTACTATGCGATTAAATTAGATGCAGAAGAAGAAGAAGCGATTCAATTTAAAAATAAGGTCTATAGTTTTGTAAAGGATGGTAAACGAGGTCACCATGAATTAGCAGTTGAAATGATGCGTGGACGGTGGAGTTTTCCGACAGTAGTGTTTTTAGATGAATCAAAAGAAATAATTCAACCCGTCAACGGCTTTAAAGATCCATCCGAATTTGAAGCAATTATTACTTATTTCGCGATGGATTATTATAAAAAAATGCCTTGGTCAAAGTATCAACGCGAATATCCTGAGCAAAAAGAAGTAATGTACAAAGGAGCTAATAAATAAGTTTTTAAAAACTCAATAGCAGTCAAAAAAATAGGCGGTATTTACAAAATACCGCCTATTTTTTTTAGCTAATCTTTTAGGAAATTGATATAAGTATTTGTCTATCAATAATTTATAAGACCTAATTTTTAATTAGGCTTGTACAAAGTTTTGCAAAAGACACAGCTTTTGACGCAGATAAACGCAGATTTTTTCCGTAGCATTACGGAAAAAATCATAGAGAATCAGCGTCAAATAAAAACTTTGTACAGTCCTAATTTTTAATTCGCTATTTAAATTATTGTTGGAAATTCATTGGTCTCGCTTGTTTTAATTTTCCTACTTAAAGCCGCATTACGTACGCGGTGCATTCGCTGCAATTCTTCCTCTACCGCTAGTAAAAAAGGCATATCTACCAGTTTTTTTACATCTTCTAAGGTTTCTAACTGTTCTGTCATCCGAAATTTATAGGTCTGTTCATACAGACCTGATTCAAATTTAACTGAGAGTTTATTGTCCATTTTAAAAACGGTCACCTTTAAATGAGGGTGTTCGATATAACCGATTATACGCATAAGAAAAGTTGTTTATTAAGTCGGAATTTGATAACCCTTAGCTAGGGTGCAGCTTTCCGCTGCGCTTTAGCTATTTCTTATCCCTTTTATAAGTTTATATTTGAAATTTAATATAAATTGTTCATTATCAACCTGTTAAATAGAAAAACGAACGGATGAAATACTCTCTTTATCCGCCACTAACGGGTGGGATCAAAGCTATTTCATCGCCTTTCTGAATCACTAACTCTGCATCACCATATTCGTTATTTACGGCAATTAGAAAAGAGCGAAGTGCTTTGATTTTAGGAAACTGGGCTTCCAAGGCAGTTTGTAAATCAGCAACCGTCGAGCCAGCAGTTATTGAGAATTCTAAAGTCGAACCGCCCACAATATCGCGCATGATCCCAAAGGCAAGTAGCGTTGTGTTAAAATTAGTACTTTGCTGCAAAATATTTTTGTTTTACTTTTTAATAAACCCCATCTTATCTTTCAGACAAACTCTTATCACAAACTAAACAAAGCAGTTCGGTCATTAGATTGCTTACGACGATCCAATTGATAAAAAATGCCTCGATCGGAGATGGTCCACAGCGCAGAACGCACACCCGTTTTATTTAATCCTTTATTAATCCATTGATTACAAGTGCGTAAACCGGTGTATTTACCTCGCGCTTCGTAGAACTGGTCATTATCCGCACAGCCGCAACCCGTCAATATTTCCACCTGTCCAGCAGAAGAGAGTCGAAAAGTATCTTTAATATATTGGCAAAGTGTGATGTACTGCTGATAGGTGAGCGCAACTTGGGTAAACTTTTTCCCATCCTTCGGC
>JBGCES010000765.1:0-8646 GCA_045106545.1 Saprospiraceae bacterium | reverse complement strand
AGTCCCCGAGACAAGCGTCGGGGCAGGCGGCGTATCAACAATTCTCCTTCTTTCAAACGACACTTAGCGAAGCGATCTCACGACCGAAGGAAGTAAACTGAGAAAAACTATACACTGTCCAGCTTGAGTAACTTATTCTTTGATCGTTACTTATTACTTCAATTATTCGGCTAAATGTAATTCAAATTATTGGTTTTTAAACAAAAAAAGTCATGCAACTGAGTTACATATAACCAGCAGTGTATCTTTGCTTTAAACTTTACTGCTGTCTATGCGTTCTCGTTCCCAAATAATATTAATATGACCACCACTCTTTCTATTCACAATCGCAACCGTGCCCAGATTTCTCGTGCAGCCATCGAACGCCTCTACGTAGCGATGCGTCACCTTTTTATTCGCGGACATTACAAACCACTGGGCGCATCGGGCGAAGCGATGATCGAAGCGCTTCGTAGTTTGCAACCCGAAATTTATGGCTCTATCAACGACTCCGAACGAGTAGAACTGGATGGACTATTATATATTTTTCAACGACTACCCCGTGGAATTGAAGAATGCCGCTTTGTAAAATTAATTTCCCGCGAAGGTTTTGAAGATGCAGATTTCGAACCGCTAATGCCGCCCAAACGGCGACGCAATTGCTATCGCATCGACCACGAGCAAATGTACATCGAGATGACGCGTGGACGCTCGGATATTTATGATATTTTGACGCACTTGACTTTCATGTACGTTGAAGCAGAAAAAATTCGACTCAACGCACTGGATAGCAAAAGTCGCAAACGGCGGGAATGGCAGATGCTCAAGCAAATCGTTGAAAAGGAACAACGAGGCGAAGAATTTGATAAAGAAGTTGCCTATACTTATCTCAGTAGTCTATTAGGTAGAACCTACGCAGATACACGTGCCGCCTGTGAAAAATTTGCCAAAGCAAGTGGCGTAAATAGCATTTTTAATATTACGTACTCGCTGGGAAAACTGAGTATGGATGAGGAATTTGATAAAGAGGACCGCGAAATTTCCTTTAGTTCTGCTTTGCGCGAAAAAATTGGACACCACATTTATGGAGAAGTATGGGCCCAAAGAATCAAAGGATTTATTGTAGAAAAAGGTTGGGCAAAGCGTCCAATTCACATTATTAGCGCGAATTTACATAGTGTAATGAATTCAATTTATGCTCCAATTGCTTTGCGTAAAAAATTGAAAATCAAAGACTTACAAGACATTGCTACTGAATTAAGTTTAGCTGGTAACGACGAATTACGCGATACGGTAGAAGAGTATGCGAGTAAAAATGGAATGCATTTCATTAGCGATCAAAGTGGAACCAATATTAGCGTACAAATCTTTGATCTACAACAAATCGATCCTAGTGCGCTACCCACTGACCTTCAGTGGCAAGCTGCTGCAAAAGACAGTATTCTTATCGTCCTCAACTACGCTTTCGGTGAGCAGGCCTACGAAATCATGGACGAACTTCTCAAACCCTACGAGGATAAAAATGGTAAAACCAAACTTCATATCCAGAGTATCAATATTATGGGTAAAGCAGGTATTTTGGAGGGTATTAAAGGTGACATTATGATTCCGAATGCCCACATTTTTGAAGGGACTGCGGATAATTATCCTTTTGAAAATGCGCTAACGGAAGCTGATTTTGCCGATTCAGAATTGGGCGTTTACAGTGGCCCAATGATTTCCGTTTTGGGAACATCACTACAAAATCGGGATATTTTACGTTACTTTTTAAAGTCTTCTTGGAATGCCATTGGATTAGAAATGGAAGGTGCGCACTATCAAAAAGCCATTCAAGCCGCTTCTAAAATTCGTAATAGCATCGATAAAAACGTAACGTTACGTTACGCCTACTACGCTTCAGATAATCCACTTGAAACGGGTGGCACACTGGCCTCAGGTCCGCTGGGAACGGATGGAGTGAAGCCGACTTATTTGATTACAGTGAAGATGTTGAATGGAATTTTTGAAGGTAATTAAGTTTCTATTTCAACTCTCGATACACTGCCAAATCTGCTAACCAGCCCGTAATCAACTGCTCTTCAATCGTCAACCATGCATGACCTTTGTAGTCCTTTCCTATTTCACGAGGCTTAAAGCCAATGTGCAAAGTCGTTTCAATGCCTTGCATGCGCAGCAAACGGCGAGCAGTCAACGACAGATTTAGACACATGGGATTCCACGGCATGCGTTTATCAATGATGTGAACCACTTTGGCGACTTCCGCTACGCGTTGGCGTTGATCAGCGGACTGCAAAATGGTTTCAGTCGTAGGGTTTTGGTATTTTTTTAATTGCTCCCCCTGATTACGACGAATGTAATATTCTAATTGTAAGGAATACAGGATTCCTTTGCCGAGTAAGCGTTTACGCGAAAGCGACATGCTGAAAAAGATGTTGCCGTAATGGATGGCTTTTTTTAACATGGTGTAAAAGTCGTTTGAAAATTGTTCAAAAGTGGTTGTAAGGGTGACTTTTGAGTAGCGCGAAAATTGGTTTTTCGTATTGATGATTCTTTACGCCCCACCCCACATTGCCTTCTACTAATTTAACGCCCTCCGTAGTCACTGCCACATCCCAGCCAATGGTGGCATAATCGTTACAAAGTCGATGGGCACGTTGTACTACGGTGACGATGGATTGCCAAGCGGGAATAGGCTGATTCGCTAGTTGTTGTCGCCACTGTTCCTGCGTTTCGTTTAGCGGCTGAAGGTGTTGTCCAAGCAGCCGTTGCACCGTTTCTCCACTGTTAATATCAATGGCAATCAAGCGATAAAAACAGCGATTGTCTGCGCGCGGCACTTCTAATATAGCCGATATAATTTGTACTTCGCTATGTTGATAAGCACTGATGATACGTAATGTGGTCATACGATCTGTTTGACACAATTGACGCATGGCAAGGCTATTTTCCAATAGCGGCTGTACGATATATTCCCGCTGTTCAAACTGTTGATTGAGTTGACTCAAAATAACCTCGCGCTGCTTGATACCTTGCTCCTCTTTTTCCGCGATTAGACAATAAGTATCACTGGCTGCTTGATATTCCAATGCCATACATCCATCACTACGATTGGCTACGGTCGGTTTAAAAAACAAAGATCGCTGTTGAAAAACCTGTACCGCTGTTAATTTCTTTCCACGCGGAATGAATCGCAAAGTCAGAATAGCGGGAATACCGTTTTGCAAAGAACGCTGAGCAAAATAAGCCTTGTCACTGATCCATCGCTGCTGGTCGGCACTGACCTTACCAGAAAGACTATTCTGCCATTTAGGTACTTCATGATCGTAGATGAAATCTAGCCACTGTTGACGCGGATAACGATATAATTGATAAGCGAAATAGTCAGTTGGTGGAATACCATAACGAAAAGTAGCGTACCATAAATCGCGCCGTTGCTGCGACCTAGTTGGTAAGTCTATAATATGCTGCCAGATATCCAGTTTTTTAACCACTTGTCGGTACGCCAGCCAGCCAAAATAAGTCCACCAAGCAACAAGTTGCATCAGTACCAATAGCCACGACAGTAAACGAGATTGGCGAACTGTAGGATTCCAAAGCGCTTGCCAGTGTTGGCGAATCACTGGAGATGGGCTATGATGCCAATAACGACCCGTGATTATACCCGGAGGCAGGTGTAGTCGATACCAAAGTTGTTTCAGCATTGTGGGCTATAGTATTAGCAAAAAATTACGTTCTATCATATCTTACAGTATGGATTGAATGGTAAAAAACATGATGCAAAGATAAGCCATTTGAAGGATGATAAATGCGACATTCTGCATGGTGAATGCGACATTTTCTAATAATTTTAAATTATAACAATTTGTTTCTGGCAACTATATTTTCTTCAAAATAAATGCCAAACAAAAGGCGCTATCCATTCACACGAACGAATAACGCCTTTTTTCAAACACAACGCTAGAACGTAACAGTAAGCTCCGCCCTAATGTAGTTCTGTATTATTTCATCAACACCATTTGCTTCGTTACTACTTCTTCGTCCGTTTGCAGACGAACGTAGTACACGCCATTTGGCTGTTGTGATAAGTCAATGTTGTACGATTGTTGTAAAGTCGCTTTTTCATTGAAAGAGCGAATCACTTTACCATTAATATCAATTACATCTAAGCGGTAGTTTCCAGCTTTAGGTAATTCCACTTCCGTAATGAATTGTCCAGTAGATGGATTCGGGAATGCGTTAAGTAAAGTGGGTGTCGCTTCTGCGTTGAATTCCTCTTGTAACAAGCGTAAATCACCGATAAAATTCGTATCGTCAGCAGCTAAACCTGTGCTAGTATTGATTTTGTTAAACTTAACTTCATCAATAAAGAATTCGCCACTTCCTGAATCGGTTCTAAATTCAATTCCCATCAAGCGAACAGCACCATCATTATTATTTGACGTATGTTTAAATTGCCAGATATATTGTGGCGCGCCGTTGATAAAGAAACGACCAATTGGCGTATTTCCACTCAAAGCAAAAGAGAATTGTAAATCGAATTGCTGCCCACTAGGGTAATTAAAATCGTAGTAATCGCCATTAATGTGTAATAGACCGCGACCATCACCAATGAACAACAAGCGTCCACCCAATTGATAATTACCCGTATTGATCTGCTTCACTGGATTGATCTGTACATAGTTACCTACGGGAACGGTCACTTTCATATCGACAGTATAGATGTCAGAGTTACGATCACCTAATAACAAGATTGGACGCTGATCATTAGTAATGCGCAACTGTTGATTGCGATTACGAGAAACAATTTGACCGTCCTGATCTACATCTTCTGTCACCACATTGAATGTGGACCAACAGTTAGATTGTGGACCAACTGCCCCTAAGTTATAGGTTTCAAAATCATCACAGAATTCATCTACATCAGGCGAAGTACAAGCACAAAGTGCACCGCCACCTCCGCCACTGCCATCTTCACAGTTAACGTCTAATTTAAATGAACTAGTCTGTGTAGGCGTATAGCCATCCACTACAATATAGTAAGTGCCAGAAGCATTATAGATAGTAATTTCCTCTTCGGCTAAGTTACTGTTGGTACTCTTTGCAACACAAACTGGATTTGCGCTACATTCACTAAAAACAAATAAATCTAAATCTTTCCATACGTCATAAAGACGCAGTTTTAGCGTAGAATTATCTGCTACTGTGATTTCGTACAACTTATCTCCTGCATTAAATGTGCTACTAGAAGCATGACAACCTCTATAGTCAGCATTAACAAAATCGTTACCGCTACTATTAGAAGTGCTACCTTGAATCGTTTGATTACAACTGATTGTTTCTGCTGAAGCACAACGACCAGATCCACCGCCACCGCCATGACTAATTACAATCTCTTGGTGATAATCACAAACGTTGTTATTGTCTTCTTCTACCTCTTCGACATTGTCTTCGTAATCGATGATCGCTCCGATATAATACGTACCATTTGGTAGATTTGTAGTATTTACATCAATAGTAAAACTTTCCGTCGTACTTCCCCAAGAGTTTAACGCAGACACATAATCACTTCCAATTAGGTGATCTGCAGTTGTAATGTGGATATCCGTCGATAAGTAATAGCCTACTCTAGTCGCAGCAGAATTACCTGTACCAATATTTTTGATTACCAAACCATTGATAAGTAAATTAGAACCGCTAATACTCAAGTGACCATTATCAGCACAAGTTAGATCAGGAAGGTTGCTACCGCTACCAATAGTCACCTGTGGCGTTTCAAAGAAACAAGTATTATCATGCTCGTCCGTTTCTGTAACTTGATGTTGATAGTCAATAATAATTCCGAAATAATATGTCCCTGGAGGCACACCAGTACTGGCTATATCTTTACTAAAATGCTCTACGCTACTACCCCAAGGCGATAAGGCAGAAACATTGTCCGTTCCAATGCGATAATCAGCAGTCGTAATGTTCTGATCGGTAGAAAGATAGTAACCGACTACACTTGCACCCGCATTTCCATTGCCTATATTTTTAATCCGTAAATTAGTCAAATTGATATTGGTGCCCGTAACACTTAGAGAACCACGGTAATCACAAATCAAGTTCGGCTTCGCATTGCTACCGATATTCACACGCGGAGATTCGAAGAAGCAAATGTTATTCGTCTCGTCTTTTTCATCTACTTCGTACTTATAATCAATAATGATTCCTACGTAGTAAGTACCTGGAGGAATACTTAATCCATTAACATCAACGGTCAATGTTTCGATACTTGATCCCCAAGGCGTCAACGGACTTACGTAGTCTTCACCTAAGAAGTAATCGCTAGTAGTAATATTCTGATCAGAAGATAAGTAATAACCAATGTGACTTGCACCAGCATGATTATAACCCACATTTTTAATGCGTACATTAGAAATACTCAACCAAGAACCACTATTGGATAGATCACCGCGATAATCACAGACCAAATCAGGTTTGTCAGCATTATTATCAATGGTAATTCGCGGAGAATTGATATAACATGTATTATTATGTTCCTCCGATTCCATTACATTGTCTTCGTAATCGATGATTGTCCCAATGTAATAAGTACCTGAAGGAATATCGGTATTACTCAAATCAATAGAAAAAGACTCGGTATCACTAGCCCAAGCACCTAGAGAAGAAATAATATCTGAACCGAGGAAGTAGTCATTAGTCGTAAAGTTCTGATCCAGCGACAAGTAGTAACCAATCTTGGTACTTGCCGAAGTCAGGTTACCAATATTTTTAACTTGTACATTCGTCAAGTTAATTACACTTCCGTTTACAGAAAGATAGCCAGCCGACTCACAAGTCAAATCAGGTTTAGCCGTTGAGCCAATCGTTACTTGTGGTGTGTTGAAGTAGCAAACGTTATTGCTTTCGCTCAATTCATCCACTTGATAGAGATAATCAATGATGACTCCGATATAGTATGTCCCCGCAGGTACACCTGAGTTAGCGACATTAACACTAAACGATTCGGAACTTATGGCGTGTCCCGCCAATGCTCCAACGTAATCCGTACCGATCAAGTAATCTGCCGTAGAGAAATTCAAATCCGTACTCAAGTAATAACCAACATAACTAGAACCTGGTGCAGCGAAATCGCTCGCATTTTTAACTTGTAAATTCGAAATACTTACTTGCGTACCATTTACATTCAAATAACCACGACTTAGGCAAGTCAAATCAGGTTTCTGATTTGGCGCTTCAATCGTTACACGTGGGTATTCAAAGAAACAAGTGTTATTAGATTCATCAGCTTCTTCTACATTGTTTTGGTAATCGATAATCACTCCCACGTAGTAAGTACCTGGAGGAATATTCAAATCACCAACATTCACACTAAACGATTCTGTACTACTCGCCCATGCCCCTAAAGCATTGACGTAATCCGTACCAATCAGGTAATCTCCAGTTGTAAAGTGCTGATCAGTACTTAAGTAATACCCGATATAGCTTACGCCAGCCGTTTCATGACCTACATTTTTAACGCGTAGATTAGTGAGGTCAATTTGAGTTCCATTCACGGATAATGTTCCGCGATCGTCACAAATCAAATCGGCTAATTGTGGCACATCTTCGATGGTTACTCGCTTATTCGAGAAGTAGCAAATGTTATTGTGCTCGTTACTCTCATCGTTGAGATTTTCGTAATCAATAATGACCCCGACATAATACGTTCCTGCGGGTACGTTTCCATTATCTACATCCAATGAAATACTTTCGGTGCTGCTACCACCTGGTTGTAAAGCTGGAATATTATCCGTACCAAATTGGTAATCGTCCGTAGAGAAGTTCGTATCGGTAGAAAGATAGTAGCCAATTTTTGTAGCAACTGAATTTCCATCACCGATATTTTTCACACTGAAATTACTCACCGTAACCTGTGTGCCACTCACCCAAAGGCTCGCATATTCTTGACAAGTCAAATCAGGTTGTGCAGGCGTGTTATCAATCGTCACCGTTGGTGTGGTGAAGAAACAATCATTATTGTTTTCTTCATCAGTTTCTTCTACCTCGCCATCTTTATCAATAATCAACCCGACGTAATACGTACCACTTGGAATATCCAAATCAGCAATATCTACGCTGAAGGTCTTAGTCGTTCCTTGCCACGAATTCAAACTACCTAAATTAATTGTTCCAATTAAAATATCGCTCGTTGTAAAACTCGTATTGGGAGACAAGTAGTAACCTAATACACTAGTACCCGCTACACCTACGCCAATATTTTTGATGACGCTATTGCTAACCGTAATCGTCGTACCATTCACCGATAAATATCCACGTGATTCACAACTCAAGTCTGGTAACTGCACTTGCTGTGGTCCGATTTCTACCAGCGGTGAGTCAAAAAAGCAATCGTTATTATTGCTTTCATTACTTTCATCTACTTGATTATTGTAATCCACTACCGAACCGAAATAGTATGTACCTTCAGCAATATCCAAATTACTGAGATCTACACTAAAACTTTCTGTACTGCTTACACCTGAAGCTAATGCGCTGACGTAATCTGTTCCTAAAATAATATCTCCTGAATTAAATTCAGTATCTAATGACAAGTAATAACCAACATAGCTATCCCGCGCATCAGCGTTACCCGCATTTTTAACGGTCAAATTAGTTAGTGATAAT
>JBGCES010000764.1:0-3086 GCA_045106545.1 Saprospiraceae bacterium | reverse complement strand
TCGGCAGTTTTTCAAAATAGGAAGAGATATTATTTAATAAATTAGGAAAAGAGGGAAAGGTTCTTTCGGGTGAACTGACAGGGTTAAAAGTACGCTGAATAGGTACGTCACCAAAGGCAGCCGTTGGTTCCATAATTGCACTAATACTATCGGTAAAGTCAATACCAAGAATATTCGTTTGTTCCCAAGAGTAAGTAACTGGATCGTCGTCGGCATCCGTACCTGTACCTTTCAGTGTAAATGGTGTTTCTTTAGGAATATAAAAGCCATCATTGGGTACGGTGATGACCGGTGGATAGTTATTAGTTGCTAATGTTTTACCACAACTCACTCCCGCAACTGTATTCATCATTATATAGCGCGAATAGGCACCAAAATACTGACGAACCAACTCGTCTTCTACAGCATCCGTTCCACAACCCTCGTACCCCATAATGGTAGTCCCATTTCCTATTTCATTAGCACCAAAACTTCCCTGACCACCACAATGCGTCCAGGTATGATAAGCACCAAATTGATGACCAATTTCGTGGTTAGTTATTCGTAAATTACGAAATCGACTAAAATTTCTTGATTTACTATCATTACAAAGCGCTGGAAGTGAAGCAGCACAGCAACCTCCCGTAACTAATACAAGTCCAATATCATAATTCTCTTCACCAATTAAGCTCGCTTGCACAATTTGGTTTTCGCTAGACACATAATATCCTCCATCCACTGTAAACGGATCGGTAGCGTCACTCAAAAAAATCAGCTTATCCTGCTCTGCAGGCAGAACAAAACGAACGGATATGTCGCGTTCAAAAACCGCGTTAATCTCACTCAAAAAAGAAACAATCCCCGCCAGTGCTTCAGCTTTAGTAGTATATCCTTGTTGCTCAGATAGTGCTCCCGTAAAACTAACTGCCAGAGTAAATACACGCAATTCTGCTCCCGTACTGGGTGAATTTAACGTCTTAGCCAGTTGATCAGCAGTGGGTTTTAGTTCGGAATCGTCGCCGATAAAATTACACGTCCAGTCTGCATCGCGGGGATGATCTTGACCAAAGTAACTTACGTAAGCATTTGACTTGCCCTTGAATGCCTTACGAATAAATACTTCCTGCTGAAGTTCGTAGTGCGCAAAGTACGCACTAAACTCATCGGGACTGATCATCATTCGTCCAGCAGAAAGTGGATCGTCTATTCCCTGAATGACATACGTCTTTATTTCAGGATATTTTGCAGCCAATCCGCTTTCCATAATGCTACTTTCCCAGATTTGGAATGTCTGAAAAGTACCATCGGGCAAAGGTAATTCCACAGTAGCAGTAGTGGTACTTTTTGCGCTAAACTCAGATGCTGCGGACTTAGAAGTGCGTAACATATCTGCAACCGAAAGTTGAAACAGGTTTTGCTTACTCAAATCTGGCAACATCGGCATTACTTCACTATTGCTCTTGGCTGCACTTTTGGGTAAAGGCTGCCATAAAGAAGTACTTTGTGCTACTACATTTAAGCTATTACCGATTGTAAAAATAGCAATCAAAATCAAAGTAGTAATAAATGTGGAAAAAGGTTGAGTAGATACATTTTTCATAAGAAGTGATTTGAAAAAGAATACAAAAGTGTCGCAGAAAAAAAAAAAAACAGCGACCTTCTTCTTTGGAATTAAACTATAAAATGTTCCTGAGTCTATTTTTTAATTAAGCGAATGCTCTCACTACAATTTTTCGTTCGTATGGTTAAAAAGTAAAATCCTGATTCTAAATCAGTTAATGATAAGGAGTGTTTGTTGATAAAAGAAGCTACACAAGCGACTTACCGTTGGATAGGTCAACTATGTACTGTTAAATCTCAATTATATTTGTGTCGCTTTGCAAGAGAAAAAATAAGCCAATTAATAACGATAGATAGGGGGCTAAAAAAGGTATTATAAAAATGAAATAGTACTTTTATTTAAATACAAATTTAGATAATGTAAGAGACTTATTTTTCACAATTAATACTCGAAAACTGCCATTTTTACTCCTAGTCGGACATTTCTACCGCCAACCATATTCTTTCAGCACTTCTAATGGTCGTTTATCAAACCGCTGTTCAAACTGAGTGATAAAATAACCTACATTCGTGTATCCCACAGCAAAAGCTACTTCATTTACTGTTGTAAAAGCTCCTTTTTGTAGGTAAGTCATTGCTTTTTCAATTCGATAGCGGCGCATATACTTTCGGGGTGCTAGTTTCGTATAAGCTTTTATTTTACGAAAAAGCTGACGCTCACTTACACCCATCTCCCGAGCAATCTGCCGATTATCGATTTGCCGCCGCTGTATCTGTTTATCAATTATGACATTAAGTTCTGCTAACCAGCTAGTGGCATCTGTCATGGTAATACGAGAATTTGCGGTTTTGGGGTTGGTGCGGTAGAAGACCATAATTTAAGTTTTAAGACCGTTAATACGGTTGATTTTTAATATTGGTTAAACAATGCCGACATCAAATTAATATTGTTATATGAAACATAACACCATATACCATTTTAGAAAACTAAGTGATCTTATGGTAAAGTCAGGTGATATTCTTCTATACTATTGGTAAATGAACAAATAGTTACTGCCTCCCTGATATGGGAAAGTAGATCGTTAACCATTATTTATTTACCACTTGGTAAATCCTTTTAGTAAAAATTAAATTGTAAACTTATTCAGCCATCATTTGGTCAGCATCAGGTTATTTTGCTGTTAAGTTAAAGACTGGTGAGTAACCTAAAAAAGTCAGATAAAAAGTACAGAATAAAGATCTTTTTTTAATGAAAAATCAGCTCTTTTTTAGGAAGATAAAACCAATGTATCTAATGTAGTAGTTGTTCTTAATGTTGACTCAAAGGTAAGGAGAATACTTCTATCCTGCCAAAGACATTTCCAGCACATTACCACATTTTTTTTATTCAAAACAATTTTATAAATTGTTAATTATCAATTAATTACAACACATTTCTTACCATAAAAAATGAACGACTTTTCTACCACAAAATTTATCATTTTACTAAAAACACTATCTGAACCAGAGCTTAAACAATATGCCAACTGGCTAAAATCTCCGTGGTG
>JBGCES010000763.1:0-8853 GCA_045106545.1 Saprospiraceae bacterium | reverse complement strand
AACATAAAGGGAGAAATACCAAAGGCTTTATCGCCAATTAATGATTCTCCGCTTAGTTTTAATAGAATACGTTTATATTTTGCTGCCATTGAGAAGATCTTTTTTATAGAAAATAGAAGTGTATTTATTCGATAAGTGCCTCGCGATGATTAATTCGGTAAATTTTAGGAAATAGATTTACTTCCTTTGGTCGTGAGATCGCTGCGCTAAGTTTTTCGATAGTTTTTCTTAAAAAATCAGTGCATAACTTGTCCCGACGCTTGTCTCGGGAGCACCGCTACGGACTTATTTTTTAAGAGAAAATAGCGTAAAAAGGTACTCATAAAATACTGAAGTAGTTATTGCGAGGCACTTATGGTCAAGTAAATTTAGAAAAAAATAACTCGCCTATTTCTTAACGCTAAGTAAAATTTTAGCCTATTTTATTTTAGTAATTATAAGTGTTTAATTGTCAGTCAGTTAAAGCTTTTACAAATACTAGAAAAAATAATGGGCAGGTCATTTATCACGACCTGCCCATTAATATTAAAAATCAGTTCCTAAAGATATATACAATCGCTGATCGCGAACAATCTGCCTTGTTTCAATTCCCCAGGCATAATCTAAGCGAATAAAATAACCAAATAAAGTGGTTCGAATTCCTGCTCCATAACCAGCTACAACTGGGTCGCGGAAGTAATTCACTTTCACTCGAACTGGACTTCCCTCATTTTCAATAAAAGTCGTATTCAAAGGATTCTCATCCGTAAATGGGGTTGGTCCTTGCCAAGCCGTTCCTACATCAAAGAAACCAACCGCTTGGAAATTGCGGAAGAAGTTAGAACGTGTCCGTTTAAAAATATAACGGAAAATCGGTACGCGCAATTCCGCGTTTACGAGTGCGTAAGAATTTCCATTACGAATATTTTGGCGGAAGCCACGTAAATTCGTCGCTAAGGTTTGGAATGCAAAATTGCCACCAACGGGTTGTGGAATTTCTTCATTAAAACTTGGGAATAACCAGTTATCGACTCCACCTAAATAATAAAGTATTTTCTCTGTACCAAAAGAGGTTGCTCCCGCTGCTCTTACGGCAAGAATGCTATGCTTATCTAATCGCTGATAATGCCGCGCATCAAAACCTACGATCCCTAAAATACCTTCGTTGAAATCAAATTTAAATTCGTCAAATACTTCGACATTGAATTTTTTTACGACCTCAGTGAATATTTTATAACGTGTTCCATTTTTAATATTAATGGAAACATCCAATGTGTTATCGAAAACATATTCGAGTTTTACGCCAGCTCGCTGTTCATTAATAAATGGCTGATTGAGCGTATTAGCATCCGTCGCCAATTGTACTAATCGATCTTGTCGTAATGTTCCCGTTGCCCGAATGCTGGTAAAAATATCAAGCGGATAACGCACACTATACTGACCTAAAATAGTTTGTTCCTCTTCTCGATTTTGGGTTAAAAATCCGCCAGCGGTCACATTGCGACGATTGCGCATGTACACAGCAATTTGCTTATCCAAACGCTTCTTACGATCGTCAAAAATGAGAAAATATTCCGCTCCATTAAACGTAGTCGGGATCCGAATGCCTCCTTCCAATTGATAATCTTCAAATAGATCTTTGACATTCATTTTTAATAAAATACCCGGTGGAGGCGGTGAAAATCCTTGCGGCGTACCCGCATAACTATCTAATCCGCCAAAGAGTAAGCTATTATCTAAATTAGTCGTCACATAGTCCGTACGGAAAGTCGTCCGATATGGAACAATCCGCCCTGGGCGAAAATCATGAACTTTTTTTCCATTTGAATTCTCTGTACTCGCTACTGCATCTACATTACCGACAGGTGTTGGGGGAGTAGGGCGCTCTAATAATAATTCGCCATCATCTTCATCTATCGTTACCTCAGCAGGTGTCTCTTCCTCATCGAAATCCGTTTGAAAGAAGTAATTATCGATGTCAATTGTCTCGCTGGTATCTACCGCAGGAATAGTCGGTTCCTCAATCACAACATCTTCATTCGGTGAATTTGATGTTTCATCCTCTTTTGGCTTAATCGTAAATGGACTTTCTAGATTATCACTTATCTCTTGCCTTTTGCGCAGCAATTTACTTCTCCGAAAATAAGTATCAGGTGGCGTAGCGCGATTTTCAGGTTCCAAAGAGTGGACGTAGAAACGATGTAAGCCATTGTCATAAACTGACTCCACTAATTTTCCTGCACGCGGCGCACTTGATTGACTAATGATATTCCTCTGATAATTTGTATTCGTATGTGTAATTGCTCTTTTTTTAATTACAGGACGAATAAAAATAGTATCAATCGCAGTACTATCTAAACCTGTCAGCGTAGAATCAGGATGCAAAATAATATTATCTCCATCGTTTAATTCGATGACTTTTTCGTAAAATGCTACGTAATCTTCTAAGTAACCAGAGTTACGGTTGTTAATTCCACTTTCATCACTCAGGTAAGAAAACCAAGTCGTATCCACTGCCATCGGCTGCCATTCATTCGCAAATGGCGTATTTGTTACCCGTACGAGTTCCTTCGACTTATTTTCTAAATCGTAATAGAAAATATCGAAAGTATTGACGGGTAAAATAGAATCTAATTTTTCTCTTTCTAGCAAAGTATCGGGTCGATTAGACGAAAATAAAACACCTTTCTGATTTCCTATTTTTACGAATCGCGCATCCAAATCATCCCAAAAATCGCTAGTAATACGTTGCGTTTGGCGAGTTTTGATATAATACAAAAAGATGTCAGAGTAGCCGCGTACTGTTCCTGAAAAGACTAAAGTAACAGGGTTGGTATAATCCATACTATAAACGCGCTGATACTGCGTACCAAGATCTTCCGTCGTAGTAGACTTAGTACCAACATCGAATAACGTTAACTTCGGTATATCGCGTTTTTCATAAACGATGGCAATTTCCTGACCGCTCGGATTCCAAGATACGAGTGGATAGTTGTAATCCGTCGCCTGAAAAGCGTTGCGAAAACCGCCTTTCATAATCACTTCGCGTTCGCCCGTATTAACGTCTTGAAGGTAAATTTTATACTTACCAATTTCGTTAGAGACATAAACAATCTTCTGCCCATTTGGGCTAATCTTTAAGCGCGTTAATGGCAATTCGCGTTTATTTTTCACTTCCAATGCCTCGCCGCTAGGCGTATTCATTGCCTTTACTTCGTTTTTATAACGCTCTCTGTAAAAAATTGCCCAGCCATCAACTGTACGTTGATATGTGCTACCTAAAACATATAAAAATCCGCTTTCAATACTGCGATTAATCCGCGTTAGATAGAGCAAATTAGAAACCGTCGAATTACCAAAACTTTGACTGATATAATGCCATAAAGAATGACCTGCTAACTTAGGTTCTGCTTCCGCAAAAGCATCAAAATTATCATAGGTTCCGCTCAGCATGATGTCGCGCATCCGATTATCAATCTCCGTACTCCACTCCTCGCCAACATAACCAACTAAGCCCTGCTTAAACCATTCGGGCAAATTCATCATCACTGCATTCTGTACAATTTCTTGCAAATTGCTACCGAACAACATTTGATTAATATAAACTGTCGCAATTCCTTCGCGCACATCGCGCCGTAAATTGTTATGATTACCATCAAAAAAGACGAACATTTTATTGCCGACAATTTTCGTCTGCCCCGTCGTATTAGCAAAAGCTTCTTCGCTACCAATATTACTTTGCTTTAAATCCGTCACATCCGTATAAATGACAATTTCAATTTTGTCATTCATCCGATGTTCCAAAATATTTTGAATTTCCGCAAAATCGTATTCTGCTAGTTGCACAGCTGCCTGACCGACGTTACGCCCTTCACCATACCAGTAAGCGATGAAATTAGGACTTTCATATTGCGACCACTCGGCAAAATCTTCATGAAATTGCACGCGGTTTTTACCAAACTCCACTTGCGTACCTTGCGCAAAAAGCAAAGCAGGCAAATAGAGCAAACTACCAAGAAGGAGATAAAAATATTTTTGCATAAATTGCGGCGTTTAATAAACATTGTAGTATTGCCGAAATAATAAACGCTATAATGTTTATTATTTCGGCATTCAGTACGGCAAAAGATGGAAAATAGGCTAGCAGATTTCAATAGTTAAATACCAAACCATCTTTAACAGAACGTATAGTTTGTCAAATCGTTGGCAGCCGTTTGTCCAATGCTTGACTTTCTTTGATTTTATTCTTGAATTAAGTCTCCATATTTCACACGGACAAAACGGAAAATCAAGATACAATATTTTTTTGAATTAAGGAATCAGGTTTCAGCGGTCAGGCGTCAGACAAAATAAGTTTGAACAGCCTAGCTACTAAAATCTAACTTCCTGACTATCTTTATTATGGCAGAAGTTATCAAATTTACATTCAATCCTTTTCAGGAAAATACTTACCTCGTTACTGACGCGACCAAAGAGTGCATTATTTTTGACCCTGGTTGTTACGATCAAGGAGAGAAAAAGCAATTAAAAGATTATATCGAAACCAATGGTTTAAAACCTGTTCGATTGATCAATACGCATTGCCACTTGGATCACATTTTTGGTAATAAGTTCGTAGCAGATACCTACGGTTTGGATTTAGAAATTCATAAAGGAGAAGTGCCTGTTTTAGAAGCAGTGCCGATGGTTTGTATGCGCTACGGTTTACCGCTACCCGAAGAATCGCCTAAAGCAGCGCGCTTTATTGAAGAAGGAGAAATAATTGAATTTGGAGAGACGAAATTGAAAACGCTTTTTACGCCCGGTCACTCCCCCGCGAGTATTTCATTTTACTGCGCAGAAGATGCGTTTATTATTGCGGGCGATGTTTTATTTTACGAAAGTATTGGACGGACAGATTTACCTGGCGGTGATTTTGCTACCTTGGCGAATAGTATTAAAACGCAATTCTATACGCTACCAAATGACACAAAAGTTTATCCTGGGCATGGGCAACCAACGACGGTGGGACATGAAATGATGTTTAATCCATTTGTGAAGTAAGATAAGATTGCCCACTGATAAAACGGATCAAACAGATTTTCGTAGGTCGTGAGCGACATTTTTTTAACTTCTTATCGCTCACGACCTGCATGAATCCGCTAAATCTGTTCAATCCGTGGGTAATCCTAGACGTTAAGAATACTCCTTGCGCATCCGCGCCATATCGCGCTTCATATCTTTATCTTTTATCGAATTCCGCTTATCGTAAGATTTTTTACCTTGTGCTAGTGCGATTTCTACCTTCGCAAAACCACGCTCGGTCATATAAACCCGATAAGGAACAATCGTAAAACCTTTTTCTTTCACCTTTTTTTCCAACTTCCTCAACTGCCGTTTCTTCACTAGCAGTTTACGCTGGCGACGCGGTTCGTGATTATCATACGTCCCAAAAGCATATTCTTTGATATACAGACTACGGATAAATAATTCCCCATCTTTGAAATAGCAATACGCGTCATTCAAATTCACGTTGCCTGCGCGGATCGATTTGATTTCTGTTCCTTGCAATATAATGCCTGCCTCGATTTCTTCCACAAAGAAGTATTCAAACTTCGCCTTGCGGTTGACAATCTCAATTTCCTTCTTTTTCTTTTTTGCTTCTGCCATTGGGTTGAGTTGACTAGTTGATTTCGTTTATTGGGTTGATTAGTTGGACTAACACTATAGATAAAAGGGTAGTTCGTTTTTTAAGTTAAAAACATGACTTTTGGATCAAAAACACCAATGATTATAAGTCAACTGAATCAACCCATTTAACTAATCAACTAATTTACAGTCGATAAATTTTACGTTTTTTCTTTTTCTTCTTGGGCGCAGCAGGTGGCTGTGGGGTAGATGGAAAAGGTTGAAAAAAGTCCATTCGTTGCCGCCGTTGCTCTTGCGGACGTTGGATAATGCCATCAGGATTAGGTAAAACCTGAATCTCAACCGGTTCAGTTTCTAATATTTTTTCCTCCGTCGCGATACTTGCGGGCGTAATATAATAACTACCAATATCGCTTGGTTCTACGTAATAAGTATAACTAATCGATTGCGCTACCACGCCATTCATAATACTCATACTCGAAGAAGTATTCGGTCCGCTGACTACCGTAAAATTTTCAAACTCAGGCGGCGAAAATTCATTACCATTCGCATTTTCTAATAAAAAAGTCACTTTTAAATAGTTGCCTAATAAGACCGAATCGGAACTGACCGTTACCGAAAATTTTGCTTCTTGCGCAGAAGCAACTAAGCCAACGCAGATGAAACTGATAGTAAAAAGTAAGTTTTTCATGGTGTTTTATTGATCAAAAAATTAGGTTGATAAAATTGACTGGTTAATTAGGTTGACTAAGTTAACTCAATGAACAAAATCAACTGAATTAACCGCGCTAATGCCAAACACGACAACCTTCCGTACAATTCGTACAAATATCGATTTGGTCGCGCCCCTTTAATAATTGACGCCGAAAATTATCATAAGGTTCGCTCTGCCACAGTTCTGCGAAAGAAGTTTTTTTCAAATCGCCTAATTGGTGTTGTGCATCTTTGTCAAAACAACACGGCACAACTAAACCGTCCCACGTAATCACGCAACTATGCCACAATTTCCAACAGTGATTTAGTAGCTCATTTTTTACAACATACTTCCCATCGGGTAGTTTGGCGTAACGCGCATATTTTTCGTTCAGCGGAATCAGCGGATTGCCATTTTCATAATCGTAAACTTGCGCCGTTTTTAACTTGACTTCGTCGATGCCGATTTCTTCTGCCAAACGATAGATTTCGTCAATTTGATGCTCGTTAGGACGAACAACGAGAAATTGAAAAATCAAATGGGGCGTTTTTGATTTTAATTTTTTCTTCCATTTGACCACGTTGCGCGCGCCTTGTAAAACCGTTTCTAAGTTACCCGCTTTCCGATAATTTTCATACACTTCTTGCGTCGTTCCATCTACCGAAATGATCATGCGGTTCAAACCCGACTCTATCGTTCGCCGCGCATTTTCATTATTCAAAAAATGTCCGTTGGTAGAAGTAATAGTATAAATGCCGCGTTGATGCGCATAATTGACCATATCCAGAAAATCAGGATTAATGTAAGGTTCACCTTGAAAATAAAAGATTAAATATAATAAATCACGATGGAGTTCATCAATGGTTTTACGAAAAAAATTGCTCTTGAGATTACCCGTTGGACGCGTAAAAGAACGCAAACCACTAGGGCATTCAGGGCAGCGAAGGTTACAAGCCGTAGTTGGTTCGATAGAAATCGTAAACGGCTTTCCCCATTGGATTGGCTGCTTACGCCAACGCGTGACGTAATAAGAACTCACCACTTGTAGCGCATTCCAGATGCGTCGTGGAGTGAGCTTTTTAATAAAATTAAGACTATCGTTCCAGTAAATCGGCATGTAATGAAAACAAATTAAAAAAAATCATAATATATATTGGCAACTATCGTGCTAATTTGTACCTTTGACCTAACGAATTTTACGATTCGATCTTAACCAAGATACACATTGTTTTGAAAAGGGAAGGTTCATTAAGTTGAATCATCCCTTTTTTTGTTGGTTTAAACACAAAGACGCGGAGGCGCAAAGATTTTTTTTTACTTTTGCGCACTTTTAGAATATGATGAAATATTAACGTTAGCAATTAGATTTTGGAAGTTAGAAACTTAAATTTCTAAAGCCACGTTATCTAACATCTATTGTCTAACATCTAACTTCTTAGAAAAAATATGGCACAAAATACGGATACATTTAAGAAAATAGTTGCACACTGTAAGGAATACGGTTTTGTTTTCCAATCGAGTGAGATTTATGACGGTTTGAGCGCGACTTATGATTATGGTCCTTACGGTTCGGCATTGAAAAATAACATCAAAGAATATTGGTGGAAATCAATGGTGCAGATGAACGAAAATATCGTGGGGATCGACGCGGCAATTTTTATGCACCCTAAAACGTGGAAGGCATCGGGTCACGTGGATGCGTTCAACGACCCCTTGGTAGATAATAAGGATAGCAAAAAACGCTACCGTGCAGATCAGTTGATTGAAGGAGCGATGGAAAAGATCGAGGCAAAAATCAAAAAAGACGTAGCAAAAGCGCAGAAGCGTTTCGGTGATGCTTTTGATGAACAAGAATTTCGTTCTACGAATGGTCGTATTCTGGATCGCCAAAAGAAAATTGATGCGAACTTGAAGCGCATGAACGAGGCGTTGCGCAACGAGGACATGGAAGATCTAAAAGCGCAAATCGAAGAATTGGCAATTGCTTGTCCCGAAAGTGGTTCAAAAAATTGGACGGAAGTACGTCAGTTCAACTTAATGTTTAGTACGCAGTTGGGTGCAGTTGCAGGTGAGGATGGTAAAATTTACTTGCGACCAGAAACAGCTCAGGGTATTTTTGTCAACTTTTTGAACGTACAAAAAACATCGCGCCAAAAGATTCCTTTCGGTATTGCACAGATTGGTAAGGCATTTCGTAATGAAATTGTTGCCCGTCAATTTATCTTTCGGATGCGCGAATTTGAGCAGATGGAAATGCAATTTTTTATCAAACCTGGTACGCAAAAAGAAGTGTACAAAGAATGGAAAGCGACGCGGATGGCTTGGCACCGTGCTTTGCATCCTGAAAGTAGCTTACGCTACCACGATCATGATAACTTAGCACATTACGCTGATGCTGCCGTAGATATTGAGTTTGAATTTCCATTTGGGTTCCGTGAATTAGAAGGTATTCACTCCCGAACGGATTTTGACTTGAGTGCACATCAAGAGTTATCTGGTAAGAAATTACAATATTTCGACCCAGAAGCAAATGAAAACTATGTGCCTTACGT
>JBGCES010000762.1:0-4728 GCA_045106545.1 Saprospiraceae bacterium | reverse complement strand
GAGGTGTTTTCCTTTTTTTATTTCCTAACGAATCCAATTACTTTTTGCAAAGCTCCATCAACAAGTTCGTTCACATCTTCGGAAATTTTTAAACCATAAATGAGACCACCGCAGATTATAGCAAAAGATGCAGATTTGATAACTATATTTAGGAAAACTAGATCAGTCAATGGTAATATGCTGACCAAGAAATAGCATCCGATCACAATTCCTACTGCCCATAACATATTAATAGAAAAGGGTTGAATATCCATTTTTACCTTTAGTAAAATAAACTTGATTAGGTTATAGATCGATTTCGAAAATAGCGTCGCCAAAGCTGCACCAACAATACCCAGCTCTAATTCAAGTATAAAAATCAAGTTGGCAACGATATTGAAAACAGCCAAACAAAGAATGAGATAAAATTTATACCGATAATATTTGGAATAAGCAATAATTTCATCATTCACTCCGGTCAACATATCAATTAAAATTGCGATTCCTAAAGCAAAAACGACGTATTTTCCTCGTGCAAATTCTTCTCCGTTTTTCATTAATGAAAATAAATCATCTAATGATAACCAAATTCCAGCGAAAATAAACGAGCCAATTATCAGCTGAATTAAAGCTGATTTTTTATAAATTTTGGCTACATTTTCTAGGTCGCCATCTTGTAACGATTGGGAAAGAATTGGTGACGATATTTTTGAAATAGCACGACGTGGAATATCAATGACATTACTAATATAAAACGCAATAGCAAAGACACCAGTACTACTTAAATTGATCAAACTACCGACCATAAAAGTATCAATTCGCGTAGCTAATTGACTCCCTAAACTACCGAAAATGCTATAGCCCGCATAAGTGCGCATCTCTTTGACCAATGGACGATTCAATTTTTGAAAAGGTGACTTCAAATGAAATTGACCTAATGAAACTAGATATACAACTAAGCAAATAAAAATACTAGCATAAACAATTAACATCCCATTGATAACACCACTTAAATCAATAAAGTGATATAAATAGAGTAAGACTAAGATGGGAATTCCCAATTTCACAAACAGATCATTGAAGATCGCAGGAATTGCAATGCGCTGAAAATTCATCGTGTATTGCGTAATCAAACCCGAAAAAGAAAGAAAAAAAGTAACGGGCAGCACATAAGGTAAGTAATCTAAATAAGTAATATATTCTTCCGATAGATTCGAGTAATAATTTAGGATACGTTCTTGAAATAGTACGCATATTAAAGCAAAAATGGAGAATCCAACGCCAAGTAGAGAAAGTAATAAAGTCAATAAACCGTTATGTCCGTTTTCATCATTTTTAAAAATGGGGAAATAGCGCACACTCAAAGCATTACTTCCTAAATATAGAAACGGAACGACTAATAAGGCGGTATCCTGAATAAATTTGATCAGTCCAAACTCTTCCGTAGGCAAATTAGGATAAATCAATAAGGTGCTAATTACGCCAATGGCTGTGCCCACATAGACAATTAGACTTTGCTTGATACCTTGTGATTTGATTACACCCATTTATTTGCTCGATATTTTGCGCTAAATTAAAAATCTCTACGGCTAATTATAACCGTAGAGACTTTAAACGTTCAGTAGAAGCGGGATGTTTCTTCTGAAAATTAAGGACAGGTAATTTGCGTCTTCACAAAATCGCCATTATCATCAATCGTCATGCGCCAGCAATTACCATTGGGAGAACGCATGATTACGCCGCGACCAATCTCTTTTAAATAAATATCGCCGTCTTCTATGTGCAATTTTGCTTTTGCATCTTCCGTACCTAGCCCCACATTACCCGATTTGGTAAGCGTCAGATGATTATCATTAAAAAAGCTAGTAGAATTATTGATTTTTAAAATATCACTTGCTCTTTTATAACCAATTGTCGCTCCATCTACTGTTCCTCCAGAGGGTACAGTATTCGTATTACTCCAGATATGAATCCCTACCGCATCATCGTTTTTTGCTTCCACAGTCAAACGTGTTTTTCCATCATTATCACCGATTACATGCAAATTATAAGGACTTGGATAATATGCTCCTTCTTGACCGATCCGAATTTGTCCCTTATCATAAAATAAACCCTCGTTTTCTTGTTCCCATTCACTACCATTTCCCGCATAAAGTGCATAAGGAACGGAAATCAACTGCGTAATACCCACCATTTCGTAATTTGTTCCACCAAGTGCATCCAATTCTGTTTTTAAGAAATGTGCCCCTTCGCTCCAATTCACATCGGCTAAACTGTTCATATTGGGCGTTCCACCTCCAACTTGTATCGAAAAGATACCTACTGAATTTGTTACCGTATTATGCGTTTCTTGAAAAATAGTTTGTCCAGTTGGACTACTTTGAACTATCGAAATACGTAAGCTGATATTCTGATTGACAAACGGCGTTCCGCCTCCATCACGCGCTAATCCTTGATAACTGAAAAGCTGTGGTGATTGTGCAAATACGGCGATGGAAAATAAAAGTAGGAACGAGGATAAAATTAATTTTTGCATTTTTATGATGTCTTTTGGTGATAAGATTTATTGAATAATTAACGGATAAATCGCTCTATTTCGATTCGCTAAATTTTTGATAATGACGAAGTAATTTCCTTTTGCATATCCTGTTACATCTATATTTTGCTGTTCAGATAGCGTCAATGAAAGCACATTTTTTCCATTGGAATCAATGATTTTAATCATGTGTAAATCTTGACTGACTTGAATATTTAAAGAAGACTGAACTGGATTTGGATAAATACGAATGGCTTTTTCTAAGTTAACCGTACGAACAGTAGATGTCCATAAATTGGTATCATCATTATTTCTTAGAATGATGCGGTAATGAGCATTAAAATCTAATTGAGAATAAGAGAATTCATAATCAATTTGACTATTACGTTGAGCGATTCGACCGATTTGCTGCCAATCTATTTTATCATTACTGTACTCAACTGTAAAATATCCGTTTTCATAAGTATTTGTTCGCCAACGTAGTTTTACATTATTTTGCTGAACTTCAATAAAGAAGGAGGTCGTTGGCTCAGTTGAAAGTACGATTGGATTGCTGTATTCGGGTTGTTGAAAACCAATACCTAGTTGGTAGTTATCACTATTCAAGTCACCAGTCATTCCTCCGATAGTAACATCAAGAATAGTATTATTGGTAGCGAAATGCTCACCACCACTACCAATATTTTGAATAATATTTGCTTGAGCTGTTCCGATTAGGGAAGTGAATAGAAAAAGTATGGTAGTAATAAATGTCTTCATAAAAATTTTGGTTGATTTAATCAAAAGTAACACATTTACGTAACACAAAGGGAAGTAAAACTCGTTTTAACAAATTAAAATCGGTATGAATCGTTGAATCATAAAAATCCATATTTTTGCACACTTTTTTGAAAGAGCTGATTACTTAAATCATAATGCAACTATGCTAAAAAAGCAACTAAAAAGATTAACAAGTAAAGTTAGAATTGAACTTGCTGCGCAATATTGGAAGAAACTGAATAGCGGGAAAACACCTGACGTGAATGGACAAACCATTCTTATTTGGCGTGGTCCAGGTGGAATTACCGCAAGTTTAAATATCGAAATGCTATTTGCCAATGCGTTACGCGAAAGAGGAGCGAAAGTGATCTTTTTTGTTTGTGACGGTACGTCTTCAGGCTGTGTTATGCGGACTTTGTCCAAAGATCCTAAAGTAGAAAATTGGGAGGAACGTTGTCCACGCTGTCGCGAAAATGCGACTCGTGCTTTTGAAGCAGGTAATTTCGAATACCATACAACAAGCGAATACATTAGTGATGATGAACGTCAACAACTACGTCAGATCGCAGATGCAACCGATTTAGATAACCTCTTACATTATAAATACAACGAGGTCGAAGTAGGTTTGTTCGCGGAGGCAGCAACGATTCGTTTTTTAAAAGGCATGGATATTTCGCGCGATGATCCTTATTTTCAACAATTATTGCGAGAATACTTTTTTACTGCTTTAATTAATACCATTGCCGCAAAGAAAGTGCAACAGCTTTTCCAACCTGATAAAATCTTTTTCCAGCATGGAATCTATGTCGATTGGGGACCTTTTTATCGCGTAATGATTGATGCAGGAATTCCCGTTACGGTATGGATGCGTGGTTACTTACGTAATCATTTTTATCTGCGGACAGATACAAAAGACGACGAGTACCATATGTACTTCCCACAAAATAACGAAATCGAAACACGCTTAAATACGCCACTGACAGTAGAACAAAAAGCAGAATTAGCTGCGTATTTAAAAGATCGGGAAACGGGCGCAAACTTAACCGTCAAACTGTTTACCACTACGCCCGAAGAAAAAGAAAAAGTCCGTCAACAATTAGGTTTTAAAGATGATAAACCCATTTGGGCGTTGTTCACTCACCTCAATTGGGACGCTCAGTTTTCCTTCGAAGCAATGGTTTATCCAGACACAACTACGTGGGCATTGGAGACTGTAAAAATGATGATTGAAAATGATGATGTAAATTGGCTCGTCAAAGTACATCCCGCAGAATTAAGCTTAGGAACATCCAAAGGCGCATACCAAGCCATCATGGAAAAATTTCCCAATCTGCCCGCTCATATCAAAGTTTTACCGCCCGATACCCCATTAAATACTTACGGCATTTTACCTTTAGTCGCAGGTGGTTTGACGATTTCAGGAACGATTGGAATGGAACTCGCTTTGAAAGGTA
>JBGCES010000761.1:0-18188 GCA_045106545.1 Saprospiraceae bacterium | reverse complement strand
AAATAGCCTCAGTCAAAAATGACGATTATTTCACTTTAACTACTTACCGTCAAGTTGAAGCTCAGATACAGATAAAAAAGCTCGGGCAGAGTAAGAAACTCTACCCGAACAATAACTAGTTGAGACGGAGCTTTCTGCTCCCTCTCAGCTTTTAAAGTCTTAATTTGATGACATTAATCCGAGCTTTACAACTCACATCACGTTACTTAAAAAGTATTCTCTCTAAAATCGCATTCCAACTCTAAGCTGTCCATTCAATAATAACGGACGCTGAATCTGTTCCGTTGCGATATTCCAGTTGGTCAAATACTGATTGGCGGAAAGCTGTGCGCCTATAAAATATCTTTTAGTAAAGTAATAATTCATGCTGACCGCAGCTTGCAAAGCTATTTCTAAACCTGAACGGTAAATCGGTTCGTCGGCATTATAATCTACGATTATTTGGTTAGCAATCGTCCGCCCGCTGGTGGTAGATTGTAAAGTAAGAAGCGTTCCGAGACCAATTTGGTACTCCAATTTCCCGCGCCTTACTGCATAATTCAAAACAATGGGGACTGACCATTTTTTAAATTGATTATAGTGCCGAACGCTGCGTTCCGCCTGTACATTAATCAACGTATCGCCGCGAATTTCTAGCGAATCCTGAGAAAATGTACTAACCTGAATGCCCAAAACGACATTCTCTTTTAGCCGTTGAAAAGTGGTTACTTCCGTAAAATCAAAACGACTATTTAGATTTTGAATTTGCAATCCAGAACGAAGCGACCAGTTATTATTTAAATAATAATCCAATTCGAGCCCCACGTTGTTTCCCAGTTGAGTCGTTTCAAATTCGTTTCTTTCTATACTTACACTGTCCGCGCCTCGATTGGCAAACCAAAAATTTGTGCCGCTGCTTAATGCAATTGCAAAGCGTTGTTCAACCGCCTTCTTTCGTGGCGCAACACTTAAATTTAAGGCGCTCGGCGAGATATTTTTTAGCGCAGGAATAGCTAAAGTTGGGGTAGGTTGTTGCAAATATTCTATTGCTAATTCATCTGTTTGAGTTGCTGTTTTTGCTTGTTTTGGAGTAGAAATAATATCAGTAGGTGAATTCGGATTTTGATTTAAAATATCATTTTTTAAAGTAGATTCTGGTTCATTTTGTGCGGGAGTAAGAAGATGGTTTTCGGTGGTTAATTGGTTAGAATTAACAGTTCCTTTGGAAAAAGTAGTAACTTCATTTTTAGTGTTTGTTAAGTCGCCCGCTCCAAGCAATTCATTGATAACCAATTGATTATTAGCACCTTGAACAGACTTAATGTTTTCTTTTTTAATTTTTCGCAAGTGATTTCCGTAATTAGAAAGTTGCGCTTTTTCAGAAGTAGATCTAGTTATGATTGGTGTATGTTCGGTGTGGTTTTGATTTGAATTAATATTTATAGTCGCATTTTCAGTTTCGTTATTTTGATCAGCATTATCTTGAATATGATGCTCTACAGTTTTTTGTTCCGCTCGCTGTTGTTGCTCTGCTAAGACAACTTTTAAATTCGTCAATGCTGCATCCTGTGTCTGATTCCATTGGTACAATCCAGTTACAATTCCAGTTAGTAGCAATATGCCTAAAAACAAAGATAAAATCAGCCACCAGCGACCAGTTTCTGGCGCAGCAGGTTCAGGGGAAATTGTTGCCATTTTAGCAAAAATTCCTTCTTCCATGTGTTCCCAACCGAAGTCCGCAGGTAGTTCCTCTTCCCCACGAAGTCGTTTTTTAAAATTATCAGCGGATTCCATAAGTTAAATCTTTATTCAAAAAAAATTCTTTAGAATCTGGAAGTATATTTTTTTTTATCCATTTCGTTGCGCGTAACAGTTGCGAACGAGAAGTTTCGGGCGCTATATTTAACATCATTCCTATTTCTTTGTGACTGTAGCCATCCATCACCGACATCAAAAAGATCGTTCGATAACCCGCAGGCATCTTTTGTAACATCTGCTCAATATCTCTTTTCGTCAATTGATCCAAATAGGCAAATACGTTTTCGGAAGCAATATCTCCTCCTTCTTCTTCGGGGCGCAAATTAAAATTAATCGTTCTTTTCAGCAAAACGGCACAGCGATTCACGGTAATCCGAGCTATCCAATTTTTAAAATTTCCCTTATTGGCGTCGTAGTTTTTTAAAGAAGTAAAAATGTGCGCAAAAGCTTCTTGCATCGCATCTTTACGAAAATGTTCGTCCCGAATATAGTTTTTCACAATCGTAAACACATAAGGCGCGCAAGCCTCGTACAACTGACGTTGTGCGGCGCGTTGATTTGCCATACATTGTTTAATGAGTGTGTGATGTACCATTGAGGTGCTTCAATTTTCAAAAATAGACGGAGCAATAAATGCTCCGTCCTGCGAATTTGCTTCGATAAAAATGTTCGGTATGTTATGCTAAAAACATTGTTCCAATAATCTTAACAAGTCTTCGATACTGCCCAGCGTGACGGTTGATTCATCTGCGATAAGTACGACATCAACTGGAAAATTTAATGTAGGGCGCAAATCTAAAACTTCGAAAATTGCCAATTCGGAATCGATATTCAAAGTTTGTATTGTACTATCTGCCGTTACATAATCCGCCGAAATAGGAAATACGATACGGTAACAGGCTTGTAAATTGATTGAATCATCTTCAAATTCATGTCCAGAAAGCAATAAAAATAAAGATTCATCAAATTCCCCCACATTGCCGTAACAACGTTCCAATGCGCCTTGTAATTCTTCGTCTGAATTGATAATTATTGGCTCTCCATCTTCCGTTTCTAAAGTTAACGGATAGCTATAATTTGTAATTCTACCTTGTAAAATTAAGTCACAGTAGGTTTCATGATTATCAACTTCTACGGTCGTTCCATCGGCTAGTTCTACTGTAAAAGGAAAGACTAATTTGTAACAACCAAGGTATTCAAAACCCGTTTCCCAGTCCCAATCCGTCGAATCCTGTACAAATTCGTTACAGGAAAACAATGCATTGAACAGCTCATCTACATTATTTACTTCCATGATAATAGAATCACCTTCTAATGAAAAAGGAAATTCAAAAAAGAGCACATCTTCAGCAATCGCCGCTACAAATTCTTCTTCATTTTCCACCGTAATAGAAACGTCATCATCTAGATCAAATAGTGAAATTGGGTAAACAAAAGTCCAGCAAGATTGCTCTTGATCAATCAAATAAGCAGGGAACAGATCTTCTGACCAACCACCATCAGGCACACAGTCAGCAAAAAGCTCAACTAGTGCTTCATTACTTTCCACAACAGTCGGTTCTTCTTCGTTGACAGAAACATTCAAAGGATAAGCGAAGTCAATAACTAGTGAACTATCGCCATCTTCTGGAAAAAGGTTCTCAAAATCTTCTAACTGATTGATTGGATATTCTGCGCCTTCGCCATCGACCATCGCAAATGGAAAGAGAATCGAAACACAACCCAAATTTAATCCATCAGAGTTATTACTATTAGCTGTATCATTTTCTTGGGCAGCGCGACTCAGCAACGGATTGGGTGTATGCGTCACTTCAGGAATAATTTCTTCTTCTGTCTCGGTAATCGTATCGATATTTTCTTTAGAACAACTCGCCACGGTCAAAGCGACAATTAATAATAACAGCGACCAAATATTTAATTTATTCATTTCGGATTTAATTTTTAAAAGGTAGAAATCAAGTGATGTAGATTTTAAGTTTTTATCTAAGCTCCAACATCTAACTTCTAACGTCTTTTTTTGAATAGGTAAATCGATTGCGCAATTCGACGTTCTGTTATATTATTATCAAAGGAAGGAGAAAGCGTTGCACGGAGGTGGGCTTTTTTAAAAAAAAATTATTTTTTTGTTCGTTTACAAAAGATTCAAACACTATAATCAATTGATTATTAGATACTTAAATCCTGATTAGCTTTTTGCAAAAATTATTTTCTTTTTTGAATTTTAGCGATGCTTTTGAAAGTTTAGCGGTTTGGGGCTATATTTAGGCAAAGAAAATTATCTATGAAAAATACCAAGAATACTAAAACAGCAGGAAGAAGAAATTTCATCAAGAACGCTTCTGTAGGAGCAGCTGGATTTATGATTGTCCCCAGACACGTGTTGGGCGGCAAGGGTTATGTCGCTCCCAGTGACACCTTTAATATCGTCGGAATCGGTGCGGGTGGAAAGGGATTTAGTGATATAGCCGAATGTGCTAAAAGTCCTAACGCGAAGGTCATCGCTTTTTGTGATGTGGATGATCGACAAGCAGTGAGGGCAAAAGAAGCTTGGCCGAAAGCTAAATACTATCAAGACTTCCGTAAAATGTTGCAAAAACATCGCAAGGATATTGACGGCGTGACTATCTCTACGCCCGATCATACACACGCGGTGGCGGCTTATGATGCGATGCAAAGAGGCAAACACGTTTATGTACAAAAGCCATTGACACATGATATTTATGAAGCACGAGTGCTGACCCAAGCGGCAGAAAAGTTTAAAGTGGTTACGCAAATGGGTAATCAAGGCGCATCGGGCGAAGGCGTACGTAAGATGAAAGAGATGTATGATTCGGGTATGATCGGTATGGTAGAAAAGGTGGTTTGTTGGACGAATCGACCGATTTGGCCACAAGCACAGCAAGTACCGCAAGGTAAAATGCCTGTGCCATCAGAATTGAACTGGGATTTATGGTTGGGTACTGCTCCTTATCGAGATTATAATAAAGGGTATCATCCGTTTGATTGGCGCGGTTGGGGCGATTATGGGACGGGCGCACTCGGCGACATGGCGTGTCACATTATGGATCCCGTATTTAGAATTCTACCGATCAAATATCCTTCTTCCGTCGAATGTAGTGTTACGGGCAGCTATGTCGGCAACTTTTCGGAAAAAGACATCTCGAATAGCTTTCCCGATTCCAGCAAAATCCACTTCACTTATCCCCGTACCGATGGACCAGGAGAAATAAAAGTAGCTTGGATGGATGGCGGTATCAAACCAGAACGCCCAGAAGGACTAGGCCCTGACGAAGAGATGGGTAATTGGGATGGCGGCTGTATCTTCTATGGCTCGAAGGGAACATTGATGTGTGATTGCTATGGAGCTAACCCCCGATTGATTCCGACTCGACGCATGGAATATGAAGAAATGCCACCTGAGACCGAAGCCCGTGTGCCCGAAGGTCACTATGTACAGTGGGTCAATGCTGCTATGGCAGGTTATGGCAATGGGGTGACGAGTTCGCCATTTTCGTATGCTGGTCCGTTTACGGAAAGTATTCTAATGGGTAACCTTGCGATCAAAGCCTATAATTTGAAAAATCCGGAATTAGAAGATGATAATTTCTGGCAGGGGAATAAGCGGTTCATCGGTCGCAAGCAATTGCTCTGGGATGGAGCAAAGATGGAAATAACGAACTTGGCGGAAGCGAATCAGTGGGTACAGCGGAAGTATCGGGGGGAATGGGATTTTGGGACGATTGGGTAAAAAATATCTTCATGCACTTTAACGAAGCCATCTTCATCGACAACATCGGAAAAATTATCGTTTTTCTGATGTTGTTGTTTTCTATATTCTTGCTAACGGTCAAGAGCAAAAAACGATTACCTAATTTCCTTTTTGCGGCTTTTCTGTTGGTGACGGCTTTTGATCTTTCAGGTCTATTTTTAGGCTCCGCTATTGCGCAATTTGAAACGCTCCAACACATCAAAACCGCCTCTTCCCTCTTACAAATGCCGCTATTTTTCCTCTACGTATTGGCGGTTTGTTATGCTGATTTTAAACTGCACTGGAAACAACTTTTACACAGCTTACCATTTGTGATTTTTCTTGGAATATTTAGCTTCAATATTTTTCCAAATTATCCGTATGACCTATATGAAGTAGCAGGTGAAGTACAATATTTTACCTACATCATTGCGATCTTTTTGGTATTAAAAAGGCATAAAACCATCTACCTCGAAAATTTTTCTAATCCCGATTACTCTGCCTACAAGTGGCTCTTTCAAGCCACCGTTTTATTTTGCATCGCGCATACTTTTGTACTCATCCGAATGTATTTGGAATACATGAATATTACGCATCCTGCTGCTTCTTTAATCAATGTCGTCATAAGTATTTCGGCACTGAGTGTTACTTGCTGGATGGTGATGAAATCCATGTACGAGCCGAGTATATTTTTGGGGACTACTCGTGAATTGCAACCACTGCAATCGTCTAAAACCAAGCTTGATTTACCCGTAAAAAATGAACGTATCCAGCAACTTAGAGCCTTTATGGATTCCGAAAAGCCATACTTGGATTATGAATTAAGTCTTGAAAAATTGGCGCAGCAAGTGCAAATGGAAGAGAAGGAATTATCATTACTCATCAATCATCAAATTGGCAAACACTTTTTCGATTTTATCAACGAATATCGTATCGCTGCCGCGAAAGCAATCCTTAAAAACCCCGCCAAAAAGAAGCTCACCGTACTCGAAATCCTTTACGAAGTCGGTTTTAATTCAAAATCTTCTTTCTATACTGCCTTTAAAAAAGAAACGGGTCAAACACCCGTAAGTTACAGAAAATCAAATAGTTAAGCGAAGTCCGATTTTAAGTCGGACAGATTAATTTCAACTAATCAGTCCGATTTTCCTTAGTCGGACGACTGCGATTGATTTTTTCTGCTCCTTTGTGAAAGTAATCAGTAAGATTAAAATTTAAACAACAAGGAAATGAAAAAATCAATCAGCTTAGCGTACTTTATTCTATTTATTACCGCAACTTTTTTCGCACAGCATGACCAGCAAGTAGATAGTTTAATCCATAATTATTACGAAGGGGACAAACCTGGAATTGCGCTCGCCATCATCAAAGACGGTCAGACGATTTACAATAACGAAACGGGACTCGCCAATTTAGAATACAACATTCCGATAAGTGATTCTACTTCTTTTCTAATTGCTTCGGTTTCCAAACAATTTACGGCTTATTTGGCGTTACTTTTGGAGCAAGAAAGGAAATTAAAAATGACGGACGATGTGAGAAATCATCTGCCAGAATTAAAGGATTTGCCCTATAAATTTACGCTCGAACAATTAGCTAATCATACGCATGGGCTGCCCAATATTTCTGAATTAGTCAATGTAAAAGGCTTCGGTATTTCGGATAGAATGTGGCATCGCGGTATGGTAGATATGGCGTTGCGTATCAAGACTTTCAATTTCCAACCAGGAGAAGATTATCAGTACAACAATACGGGCTTTTTGCTGCTCGCTGAAATCATCGAAAGAGTCGCTGAAATGCCATTTCAAGCCGCATTGAAAGAGTATATTTTTAATCCATTAGCTATGGAAAATAGCATGGCTGTTCCCGATCCGAATCTGATTATTAAAAACAAATCGGAATCTTACACACTGACCAATAACGGCTATCAAAGATACGAAGGAAATATCATGTCGAATGGTTCGGCAGGCATCAGAACGACGATTAAAGACCTAGCTAAATGGGCAAAACATTTTCAAGCAACTGCCAAAAATAGCGACTCGCCATTTATGCGGATGATAGAAAAATCGCAGCTTAATTCGGGTGAGCAATTACCGTATGGTTTAGGTTTAGAAACCAAAGCTTACAAAGGTTTGCAAGCAGTTTTCCACGGAGGTGGAACGGCGGGACATCGGGCTTATACGTTACATATTCCAGCGCATAATTTTTCGGTAATGGTATTGGGTAACGGCAAAGATTACTGGCCACTAAAAATAGCTTATCAAGTGGTGGATTTGTATTTAAATGAATTTCAAACGGAACCAGCTGCTATTCAAGATAAAATCACCGCTACCAAACCACTTACAGATCTTGCGGGTACTTACGAATTTTCACCCGGCAACTATTACGTTTTCACTACCGAAAACGATTCGCTTTTCTTAGGTTCGTTGGGCAGTTCTGACAAAATGCTTTTACCGCAATTAAGTGGTAATACTTTTGAATTTCCATTCTACCCTGAAGCAAGATTTGTTTTTCAAGCAGGCAGAGCTGATTTATATATTGCCGATTTTATTTATCGCTGTGCGCCAGTAAATCCTATTTTGAAAAAATACGCTACGGTAGCATTGCAAAAATTCACGGGTTTCTATCACAGCGAATCCTTAAATACCACTTACGAAATCCTCGTTGAAAATGACCAACTCATCGCCCGTCATCCGATCAATTATGACATACCGTTAATTGGTCTGAAAGATGATAGTTTCTACTCGCAGTATAACTTTTTTGGAAAAATAGATTTTGTAAAAAATATAGAAAATGAAGTAACTGGTTTTAAACTTTCGGGGCAAAATATGGTCGGGTTGAATTTTCAAAAGATAGGTTTATAGCAAACTTTCTGATTCAATAAAGTATGTATTTTAAGATAATGGCGATTGTAGATGAGAATCTTTCAATCGCCATTATTTTTTGTTTATTTTTACGTAAGTAGGTTGACAGATTTAAGACATTAGACGTTAGAAAATTGATAGTCAACGAGTTTGACGTTTGACGATCCCTAAAAGAAGTTGACCGTTTTTCAACAATTACAAAGATGAAAAAGGGACAAGGGATTAAGAAACGTCGTATTTTTAGCAAGTCGTTTAAACAGCATTTAGTCAAAGAGTACGAAAGCGGTAAATTCACCGTACTAGAACTCTGTAAACTACATGGCGTAAACAACCCGAGCTTATACTCTTGGATTTATAAATACTCTACTTACAATCAATCCAATACCGTAGTAGTTGAAATGAAAGAAAGCAGTCTACAAAAGCTAAAGGCGTACGAAAAGCGTATCAAAGATTTAGAGCAAATCGTTGGTCAAAAACAGATTCAGATTGACTATCTGGAAAAGATAATTGACCTATCGAATCAGCATTTTGATACCGATTTAAAAAAAAATTCAAACACGCAGCCATAGCTTGGTTCAAGGAAAATATTTCCAAGTTTTCCTATTCGCTCAATCGGTTGTATCGAGCCGTCAAAATCAGTAAACAAGCCGTTGCTCAGCAGCAACGACGTCAAGTCGTTTTTGACGAACAGCTAGCTCACTTGATAGTCGAGGTAGATATTTTACGAGCCGACCATCCTGGTTGTGGAATAGAAAAGATGTATTATACCCTGCATCCAAACTTTATTGGACGCGACCGGTTTATTGATATTTTCATGAAATTAGGTTATCGAGTTAACAAGCCTAAAAACTTCATAAAAACCACGTTTTCAGTCTATTGTAAATATAAAAACTTGATTGATGGATTATTAGTTACCCAAATTAATCAAGTTGTACAGAGTGATATTACCTACATTCACATCAATGGTAAATTCTATTATCTAGTTTTTATCATCGATGTGTACAGCAAACGAATCGTTGGCTACCAAGCTAGCGACCACTTACGAGCAACGGCTAATGTGGCAGCCCTGCGCCAACTTTTCAGACTGCGTGGAAAAAGCCAGTTAGCAGGGATGATTCACCATTCTGACCGAGGCAGTCAATATATAGCGAGCCAGTACATCAAAATACTGACTGGTGCTAATTGCTTCATCAGCATGGGCATGGATGCGCGGCAAAACGCATATGCCGAACGAGTCAACGGAATCATTAAAAACGAGTATCTCAAACATTGGGATATTCCCGATTTTAAAACGTTGAAATCTAAACTACGTAAAGCGGTAAAACACTATAATTATCATCGTCAGCACAACCATTTACCGCCGCGTATGTCGCCTATTGAATTTGAAAAACACCTAAAGAACCAGACCCTGAGCACCGTTCATCAAGAACTGATTTATGCTGCCCAAAACTGCGTAAATCGCACTGCTCTGAGAATACTCAAAATTTCAACTGAAAAGAATCAGGGCTACTTTTGCCCGATTTTCTAACTATTTTTTTCACTAAAAAGTGGTCAACCTATTTCAGGGACGGACACTTACGCATTCCCTAATTCTACTAATCCTTGGACGGAAGCATTTCCAGAAGTAGTTAACTTTAACGATATTCAAGTTGCTGCTAACGCTGCTAACTTCGTAGCTGTTAAAATAGGTGACGTAAACAACTCTGCTACTCCTAACATGTTGTTAGGTTCTGACGAGCGTACTTCTAAGGATGCAGTAGTATTAAACGTAGCTGACGCTGCTGTTACTGCTGGCGAAGAAGTAACTGTTGACTTTACTGCGGATATGGTAGATGTAGCTGGATACCAGTTTACATTGAACTTTGATAACCATGTACTAGACTTGGTAGAACTCGGTGAAGGTGTTGCTAAGACAGAAAACTTTAGTGCTACACGTGCTAACGAAGGCATTATCACTACTTCCTTTGATGGTGAGGTTACTGCGGATGAAGTCTTGTTTAGTCTTACTTTTGCTGCCAAAGCTACTGCTAATCTGAGCGAGTTAATTACTATAAATTCTGCGGTAACTGCCGCAGAAGCATACCAAGGAACGGAAGTATTGGACGTTGCATTGAATTTCGGTGGAGCATTATCAACTGCTGCTTTCGAATTGTTCCAGAACACGCCTAATCCATTCCAAGATAAGACAATGATTGGTTTCAACTTACCAACGGCTACAGAAGCTCAGTTAACCATCCGCGATGTGAACGGAAAGACTTTACAAGTCATTCAAGACAACTTTACTGCTGGTGTCCACCGCGTTGAATTAAACGAGGCAACATTTAGCAATTCTACCGCAATTCTATATTACACTTTGGAAACAGCAGATTTTTCTGCTACTAAGAAAATGATTGTAATTAGGGATTAAAATAAAATTCGTTAGCAAGGCATTATTTCAGATGATGTCCTTTCTTTTTGATTTTTAGAAAGTGAAATATACAAAAGCCCTCAGTGCAAATTGCGCTGAGGGCTTAGTTTTTGATAAGCTCTGAGGAAAGTTTCTAATTACTCATTCTCACTCATCCGCACCTACTTTTCTTTGAAATTCTAATAGAAAGGTAATCAGGTTGGATTCAGGCGGCAAATCAAACTTTTTGCGCAAGCGGTAACGACTTGCCTCTACTCCTCGTACCGTGATGTTCATCAGACTCGCCATTTCTTTGGTAGAAAGATTTAAGCGCAAGTAAGCGCACAGTTTTAAATCTTTCGGCGTCAATTTAGGAAATTCCTTTTGTAGGCGGTCAGTGAAGTTTCCATGCAGTTGATTGAAGTGCAGCATGAACTGTTCCCAGCCATCATCTAATACTTCGTCTTGCTGTAAATTACGCACTAAAGTTCTTATTTCTTTAGCAATTTTAGGCTCTGCTGACTTTTTTTGCAACTCTACCAAGCGGGTTTTAATATCTTGTAAACGTTCGTTTTTTTGTACGATGTGCATGGTTGCCGATACTAATTCTCGCTGTTTGAACTCTAATTCTGCTTTATTTTTTTCTGCTTGAATTTGTTCGATAGCTTGCTGCGTATTTTGTATTACTTGTTCATTTTCAGCTTGTAAACTGCGGTATTTTCGTTGATAACGGAAGATTAAAAGGAATATGGTACTGAGCAGCACAAAAGCGTAAAACAAGCGGGAAATCGGACTCCAATACCACGGAGATTGAATAGTAAAAACAAAAACTGCGGTTTCACTTTCGCGTCCATCAGCGTGTCTAGCCTGTACTTGAAATTCATAATCCCCCGGTTTGAGGTGATTATATTCTTTATAAGCAGTAACCGACCAATCTGACCAATCACTCCCCTCGCCTTCCAGATTGTAGCGATATTTCCAATCGTCATTACGCTGATAATCCGTAATAGAAAATTCAAAATAAATCGCGTCTTGAAAGTGCTTTAATTCAATATGCTGGGACTGAGGACTAGCAGCACCAGCGTATAAAATACTATCACTATGCGTTGTTAATTTAACGGTAGTGAACACTAATTTTTCAGTGATAGAATCCACTTCCGTTGGCTGTGGATGGTAATACAAAAAGCCTTGATCGTTCGTAATAAATAAGTTATCCTCATCAAAAGCATAAATTTCCTCGAAGCCTTGATTCAAATTTTGACTTAAATCAGGAAATACAATTTTACTAAATTGTCGCTCCAATCCATTATCGCGCACTTCTATTTTTCCTAATTCGTTCTCCGTGATGTACCAAATATTGCCTGTAGGCGTTTCGTAGAGTCGCCGCACTTTGGTATCTGTTCCAAAAATATTATTATAGGCTTCGGAAGGAACAAAACGATTAGTGTTTTCATCATACAAATAAACTCCGCGTTCCGCACAGAAAATGATGTCGTTTTTTATCTTAAACAAATGGTTGTGCAAAGTAGAAGTAAGTCCATGCGTCGTATCGAAATTCATAACTTCGACCGATTGAAAGTCAGTCGCGGGTGTGATTTTAAAAACACCTTTATAAGGATGTGCTACCCAAAAATTCCCGTATTTATCGCGTTCTAAAAACCGACAAGACTCCTCAAGCGCACCCAATTCTTTGACACCCTGCCAGTTCGCTCCATTGTTCTCCAATAAAAAAATATCGTTGTAAGATCCTGCCAATAATTTATTGGGTTCTTCTGCAATAGCATGAAATCGCCAAATACCGTTAGCATCCGTTATGAGGTTTGCTTGATTTTTTTCGATTTGAAACGCACCTCGATGATGCGCCATAAACAATTGATTATCAATCAGATCCAATCGCCAAGCCTGTCCTTTAGAGTTTTCTACTAGTTTGAATTCAGTGGTTTGCAAAGGAGAATAGCGGTCTTTCCAAGGCGTAGTGTATAGACCATTAGCAGTTGAAAAATAAATCTGCCCCGCAAATATTTTGGTAGAAAAACCAGCTCCAGCCTGTTCTCCGTCGGGAAAAATTCGCATAAAAGGCGAATTAATTTCTAAATAATTAATTCCCTTATCCAGCCCCAGCCACAAGTTTTTATGCCGATCTACAAATAGACTCAACACCCGATTACTCAACAAACCGTCCGTTTTGCTTACTCGATAATCTACGCGTCCTTGTGCATCTAAAATTAGAATACCGCCAAATTCCGTTCCTACCGCAATACGATTTTGCGGCAAAGCAGTAACGCATTTTACTCGTTGTTCTTTCAGAAAATCGGTTGCCTCAGACTGAAATAATGAAAACTTATCTTCTTCAAAAGCAAATATGCCTTCCTTAAAAGTCGTAAATAATATTTTATCTTTTATGTGTACAATTCCAGCGACAAGTGCATCTTTTAATAACTCAGATCCAGCTATCCAGTGAAGTCCATTGGTATCTACTCGAAAAATTCCTTGCCCCGTTTGCTGTAGAAATAACTGCCCATTTGCTTTTCCTAAAAAGGTAATATTTTGACCAACAAATACGGTTATCTTTCCATTTTGATAGCAATAAACATTATCAGAGGCATAGAAAAATACGGCGTCTCCCAAGATTTCAATCGACCATACATCTTCAAAGGAGCGTGCTGCTACAGGGATTAGTTCGCGCAGAGAAACAAAGCTCCATTTGCCATTTTTGTTAGGTGTAAAATAACCGACCTCATTCTGTCCACCTACATAAATATTACCATCTTTTCCAACTGCCAATGAACGAGTAATGGTACGATTGGGTAAACGGAATATTTGCCAATCATTACCGTTGTGTTGCAGCATTCCTTTGTTATTGGCAAAATACATTACTCCTGATTCATCCTGATCGATCTGCCAATTAGAGGGTGCTCCTTGATATACTTTTTTAGGAAAAGACTGGATAAATGGGACGCCAAAGTTGCGCACTTGAGCAGACAAGGTGGTAATAAAAAGTAAAATAACCAGTGGAAATATCCAACGCATAAGTAGCCAGTTTTTTCGTAGAAATAGGCAAAAATTAAGATTCAGATTCTTATTGGTGTTAGCGAAATAATTAATTCAACACTTGAGATTTAGAATTAGCCTGCCCCGAAGAATTTCGGGGACGATTTTTTCTATATTTTTCAAACAATACAAAAAATCCCTATTTCTAAATCGTTGAATAATTATTTCGGCGTTGCTTGTCTAGTTCGTACTACTCGAATTTAAGAAAATTTTCTTTATCAATGCTAGATAAATGATGATTGTATTTCTATAATTAAAATGAGTAGTAAAATCACTACATTTGAGTAAGGAAAAATTTACCTACACTTAATATCTGTTTATAATAAAAAAAACATAAATAGGTTCAACAAAAAATATTATTAAAATAATAAGCTTGATATCTAGATTTTATTTTGAAGTTTTATGTTATTTAAAATTTTATTTGAACTACAATTTTTATAGAAATCTAATCTTACCACAATTAAATGATGTTTTATAAAAAAGCATAAAGGTCTCATTGTATAATAATGTGGGGAGGTTTTTATAAAAAATCACAACTTAAAACTATGTTTCAGAATCTAACTGTTGTCGAACTCGCTTCTGTACTAGCTGGTCCAGCAGTCGGTATGTTTTTCTCAGAATTGGGTGCGCGAGTTATCAAAATAGAAAATAAAACGACCAAAGGAGATGTTACTCGCCGCTGGAAATTACCGACTGAACCTGCCACTACTCCCCTTTCTGCTTACTACTGTAGCGTCAATTATAAAAAAGAATCACTGCTATTAGATCTGCGCTCGACTTCTGATTATGAAACAGTTCTTCAGCTGATTGCAGCAGCAGATATTGTAATTAGCAATTTCAAAAATAGCTCCGCGCAAAAACTTAAATTAGATGCAGCGACTTTGCGTCAACGGTTTCCTAAATTAATTTATGCGCAACTTAATGGCTATCCTAACGGCAACGATAAACCAGCATTTGATGTAGTACTGCAAGCCGAAGCGGGCTTTATGTATATGAATGGTTCGCCCGATGGGCTACCCGTAAAAATGCCCGTCGCGCTCATTGATATTTTAGCCGCCCATCAATTAAAAGAAGGTATTTTAGTCGCCCTGCTCCAACGCGAGCGCACGGGTGAAGGAAGTACGGTAACAACTTCGCTCTACGAGTCAGCTCTGGCGTCCCTCGCTAATCAAGCAACCAATTGGCTTATGGCAAATCATATTCCTCAACGGATGGGTAGTCAACATCCCAATATTGCCCCTTATGGAGATATTTTCAAAACGAAAGATCATAAAGATGTTGTTTTGGCAATTGGCACGGAACAGCAGTTCAAAAACCTCTGTAAAGCATTGGAATACAACGATTTAGTCACCGACGAGCGTTATAAAACCAATACGGTTCGCGTACAACATCGAAAGGAATTAGCGCAACTTTTGCAAACAAAAATTGCTCACTGGGAGCGCGATGATTTATTAGAAAAACTGACTACTGCCAAAGTTCCCGCTGGAAGTATTAAAAACATGCAAGAAGTGTTCTCTGATGAAACTGCTCAACAGATGATTTTAAAAGAAAAAATGAGTGATGGCTCAACCAGCAACCGCGTAAAAACGGTCGCTTTTCAACTTAGGAAATAATTCTTACCGTTCCTATAAAAAGTCTTTTTTACCGTTCAATTTCTACCTATTTTGGTTACATATCTTCGACACCTGTTACGTTTTATCCCTTTCCGTTTCGCTTTTTTCCTTGCGCCCAATTATTCATAAAGTGTTACCAAAATCTAAAATTTTTCATTTTCACACAACTTAATGCAACAATATTGCATTAAGTAACTACCTTTGCATTATTAATTAATCTAAACCAATTTACTCGACTATGAAAAAATTTCAGTTTTTAACGTTTGCACTTTTCGCAACTAGCTTACTGTTTACGGCTTGCGAACAAGATGATCCAGAAATCCCTAATGAAGAAGAAGTAATTACAACGCTTAATTATACCCTTACGCCAGAAGGTGGTGGCGCAGAAGTGACCATGCGCTTTGAAGATTTGGATGGCGACGGTGGTAATGCGCCAGAAATCACGGGTGGCACATTGGCAGCAAATACGACTTACCGTGGTTCCCTTGAGTTGCTAAACGAGCAAGAATCGCCTGCCGAAGATATTACGGAAGAAGTAGCAGAAGAAGATGACGAGCACCAATTCTTCTTTTCCACTACTTTAAATGGCGTAACTGTATCTTATGATGACACAGACGGTGACGGTAATCCAGTTGGCTTATCTACCTTGATTACTACAGGTGACGCTGATAGCGGTAACTTCACGGTTACGCTTCGCCACGAACCAGACAAAGGTGCTGATGGTGTAGCTGACGGTAAAATTGATAATGCTGGTGGTGAAACCGATATTGAAGTAACTTTCCCAGTCGAAGTACAATAGACTTTGGAAAAAGATAAAAGGTCAAGGGTAATGTAACTCCCTTGACCTTTTTATCTTTGAGCCTAATTCAAAATAATGTTACGACTACTTTTTCTGATTTTGTTCGCTTTTACGCTAAGCCCAATTTCATTATCTGCACAAAATTGTAATTTGACGCTCACGGGGCGGGTGATTGATTTGGGTACCGATGAACCGCTAGAAATCGTCAATGTATTCATTGAAGAAACGGGCAAAGGTGCAGTAACGGATAGTCTGGGTCGCTTCGTAATAAATGATTTGTGTGCGAAACATTATCACCTACGTTTTACCCATATTGGCTGCGAACCGACCGAACAATACGTAGAATTAGTAAGCGATACTTCGCTAGTTGTAAATTTAGAACACTCGGTTAATATGCTGGAAGGGGTTGTTATTACCGAAAATACGATTGAGCGTTCTACGCAATCATCGAAGACGATTAAGGAGCAAAACATCACGGATAATGCAGATGAAAATCTAGCTAATTTACTCGGTTCAATCGCTGGCGTCAGCAGTTTAAAAAATGGTAATGGCATCGCCAAACCCGTTGTACATGGGCTTTATGGCAATCGTTTGACGATTTTAAATAATGGCATTGCTCAAAGTGGGCAACAATGGGGCAATGACCACAGTCCTGAGATCGATCCACTAGTCGCCAATAAAATTCGAGTGATAAAAGGCGTGAGTGCACTCAGCTATGCGGGTGCAAATTTAGGTGGAATTGTTTTGGTAGAACCTGCGGCGATTGGTCGCGAACCGCATCTTCACGGACGAGCAAAGTATTTTTATGAAACCAATGGTCAAACCCACGGCGCGAATTTACAAATCCAGCAATATACGCCAGTCTTGGCATGGAAAATAAATGGTACGTTCAAACGCGGTGGCGATAAACAAGCCGCTAATTATTTTTTAAAAAATACCGGCACTCAAGAAGCAAATCTCGCTTTGCAGTTAGAAAAAAAATTCTCCGATCGTTTGTTTACCAATCTATACGCCAGTACGTTCAATACTGAATTGGGCGTATTGCGCGGCTCGCACGTTGGGAATTTGACCGATTTACAAACCGCTTTTGAGCGCGAAACACCCTTTTTTACTGAAGATGAATTTACTTATGCCATCAACGCGCCTAAACAGCTCGTTAATCACCAATTACTCAAATTGCAGGGTAAATATTTTATCAACGACCATAATTTTTTTGTTTTTTTTTCAGCGGGACAATTAAATAATCGACAAGAATTTGATGTGCGGCGGAGTGGACGGTCAGATATTCCTGCTTTAAAATTGCAACAATGGACTTATTTTGCGGAAGCAAAATATCAAGCGGATCTACACCATCAATCACAACTCAAAACGGGTATCCAAATCAATATTATCGATAATAAAAATGATTCGGAGACAGGTATTTTACCATTAATCCCCGATTACTTGGCTTACGAAACGGCAGCGTTTGTAGTTTGGAATAAAACTGTACAGCGTTCTTTTTTTGAATTAGGCGCGCGTTATGATAATGTTTTACAAAAAGTAGCTGCGATTTCGACGGATTTGCCTCGCCGCATCGTTCGTTATTCTAATTTGTATCACAATCTAAGTAGTTCAGCAGGTTGGACTTATCAATTTAGTAAACGCCTCCAACTTGCTACCAATCTGGGTTTAGCTACTCGAAATCCCGCGATCAATGAGTTGTACAGTGGTGGTTTACACCAAGGCGTAAGTGGAATCGAAGAAGGTAGTGTGGATTTACAACCCGAAAGTTCTATTAAAACCACCTTGGCTTTAAATGGAAAAATTCGTTCGTGGCTATCTTTTGAGTCGCTAATTTATCATCAAAATATCAATGATTACATCTATTTACAGCCACAAGATGAAATCCGACTGACCATTCGCGGCGCATTTCCTGTTTTTAAATACGAACAGACTAACGCGCAGATTTACGGTTTAGATTTGAGTACCGATCTTCAATTAACACAGGCAC
>JBGCES010000760.1:0-2630 GCA_045106545.1 Saprospiraceae bacterium | reverse complement strand
GAAATTTGGCTTGGAACGGGTGAAGTTAATAGTTCGCGTTCGTCTTATGCAGGCGTTGGTATGTATTATTCCCGTGATAAAGGAAAGACCTGGGAACATCGCGGTTTGGCGGAAAGTCACCACATTGGGCGTGTTATTTTGCATCCTAGCGATCCGAAAACGTTGTGGGTTGCGGTTTTAGGTCACTTATATTCTCCGAATCAAGAACGCGGCGTTTATAAAACGACCGATGGCGGTCAAACGTGGGAACGCACACTATTTGCCAATCAAAATGCGGGTGCGATTGACCTCGTGATTGACTCCGAAAATCCCGATATTTTATACGCTGCCACTTGGGAACGCGAACGCCGCGCATGGAATTTTATGGAAGGTGGCGATGGTTCTGATATTCACAAAAGTACGGATGGCGGCAAGACTTGGACGAATTTAACGGCAGGTGGAAAAAGTGGTTTCCCAGACGGTGATTTAGTCGGTCGCATTGGTTTGGATATTACGAAAGCGAATGGAAAAACGGTTTTATACGCCGTTTTGGATAATTATAATCGCCGTCCGAAAGAAGACAAGAAAGATGAAGATGAAGGTTTGACGAAAGAGGACTTGCGTAATATGACCAAGGAAGCATTTTATGAATTAGCAGAAACAGAGGTCAAAAAATATCTAAAAGACAATCGGTTTCCAAAAAAATACACCGTCAAAAAGGTGACTAAAATGATGCGAAAAGGCGACATCACGCCGCTGGCATTAGTGGAATATCTAGAAAATGCTAATTCACTGCTGTTTGATACGCCCGTGATTGGCGCAGAAGTTTATCGCTCCGACGATGAAGGTAAGACTTGGCAGAAAACCCACGAAGGTTATCTGGATGGTGTTTACTATTCTTATGGTTATTATTTTGGACAAATTCGTGTCAATCCGCAGGATGCGAATCAGGTGTATATCATGGGCGTTCCCGTCATTAAAAGTGAAGATGGCGGTGCGACTTGGAAAGGCGTCAACGCACCTCACGTTCATTCCGATCATCATGCGCTATGGCTCAGCCCACAGCGTCCAGGGCATTTGATTTTGGGTAATGATGGTGGCATCAATATCAGCTATGATGCAGGCGCAACTTATTCCAAATGCAATACACCCGCCGTTGGGCAATTTTACGATATCGGCGTTGATATGGCGGAGCCGTACAACGTTTACGGTGGCTTGCAAGACAATGGGACATGGATGGGACCGAGCGATTACGAAGCATCTTATCGTTGGTACGCTTCGGGTGATTATCCGTGGGATCGGCTAGGCGGTGGCGACGGCATGCAAGTCGCGATTGACACGCGCGACAATGCGACCGTTTATACAGGTTATCAATTTGGCAACTACTTTCGTGGCAATTCGAAAACGGGTAAACGAAAATATATTACACCTAAACATGAGCTTGGCGAACGTCCATTACGCTGGAATTGGCAAACACCCATTCACCTCTCCGTCCATAATCAGGACATCTTTTATATGGGTTCCAATAAAGTACATCGCTCGTTTGATCAAGGTGATAATTTTAGCGACATTTCAAGTGATTTAACCAAGGGTGGAATGAAAGGCGATGTCGCTTTTGGCACACTATCAACGCTACATGAATCACCGCTGAAATTTGGTTTAATCTACGTCGGTTCGGATGATGGTTTAATTCACGTCACCAAAGATGGCGGCGCCACCTGGACAAAAATTTCTGACCAATTACCAAATGATTATTGGGTGAGTCGCGTCCTCGCTTCCGAACATGATGAAGCGACGGTTTACGCTACATTAAACGGTTATCGTTGGGACAATTTCACGCCAATGGCTTATAAATCAACGAATTACGGTCAGACATGGACAAAAATTAGTAACAACTTACCTTTAGAACCCGTCAACGTGATCGAAGAAGATCCTGTCAATCCCGACGTTTTATACCTCGGTACGGATCATGCTGTTTACGTCAGTTTGGATGCAGGAAAAACGTGGCAAAAATTCGGCGCAAGCCTACCTGCCGTTGCCGTGCATGATTTAGAAATTCAAACGGCAACCAATGACTTAGTGGTCGGTACACACGGGCGTTCCGTTTACGTCGGAAATGTTAGTGAATTACAACAATTGAACGAAGAAAATTTACAAAAAGAACTGGTCGTTTTTGATTTGGAGGAAGTAAAATATAGTCGCAATTGGGGTCGCGAATTTAGTCCGTGGCGCGAGGCTAATACGCCTGATATTCATCTTCCAATTTATGTAAAAGCGGCAGGAGCTGCGACAATGGAAGTCCGCATGAAAGACAGCGAAGAAGTATTATTTAGTAAAAAAATAGACTTGAAAAAAGGGTTAAATTACGTGGAATACGACCTTTCGATGGATGCACAAAAAATGAAGGCATATGAAAAAATGCTGCAAGCAGAGGATGAAGAAGCAAAGGTAAAAGCGGCGGATAATGAGGTGGTTTATTTGCGGAAGGGGGCGTATGAGGTAGGAGTAATGAAAGGGAATAATACTGAAAAAGCAGATTTGGTTATTGAATAATAATTGTAAAAAATTTGATGATGATTTCAGCGTTTGGAGATTTTAAAAATCTCCAAACGCTCTCCCATTTACGCCTCTACCGCCTAATCTGACTAACA
>JBGCES010000076.1:0-11837 GCA_045106545.1 Saprospiraceae bacterium | reverse complement strand
CTAAATATAAAGACGAAGAAATTTATATCCGCAGTGAACAAGGGTAGTAATATCCTACTCTAATCATCACTTTTTCATATCAATTACTAACACAGGTTGAAAACCTGTGCTCCAATATGCTATTAGAAATATCTTACATAGGCGAACATCTTTTACCTGGCAATCTGGGTCACGCCGCCATTGTACTCAACTTCGTGATGAGTTTGCTGGGTATGGTGGCTTATGCCCTTGCTGCGAATAACCGCCATGATGAAATCAAAGCCAACGGCTGGCGATTTATCGGCCGGTCGGCATTTGTAATCCACGGATTAAGTGTCTTTGCGGTGATAGGCATAATCTTTTACATCATGTACCAGCAGTATTATGAATATCAATACGTCTGGGCACATGTTTCGGAAGATTTGCCATTGAAATATATACTCGCTTCCTTTTGGGAAGGTCAGGAAGGAAGTTTTTTACTATGGATGTTTTGGCACGTCATACTAGGATTTGTCTTGATGGGAACGGCAAAAAAATGGGAAAGTCCAGTCATGTCGGTTCTAGCCTCGATTCAATTATGGATTGGCTCAATGATCTTGGGTTTGTACTTCGGATTTGGCGAAGAAGCAGTGAAAATCGGCAGTAATCCGTTGTTGTTACTGCGCGATACGATGAATGCGCCCATTTTTAGTAATGCGGATTATCTGGCATTGATAAAAGGAAACGGGTTAAATCCTTTGCTGCAAAATTATTGGATGACCATTCATCCGCCGACTTTATTTCTTGGTTTTGCTTCGACCTCTATTCCGTTTGCTTTTGCAGTTGCGGGGCTATGGTTGAAAGAGCATAAAGCATGGTTAAAACCAGCTTTGACATGGGCATTATTTAGCGGGGCAATTTTAGGAACAGGCATTTTGATGGGCGCAGCTTGGGCATATGAAGCATTAAGTTTTGGTGGTTATTGGGCATGGGATCCAGTCGAAAATATGTCGCTCGTACCATGGATTATTTTAGTTGCAGGTATTCATACTAACTTAATCGCACGTAGCACCGGTCATTCGATCAAATCTACTTATCTATTTTATTTACTCACTTTCATCCTAATCGTTTATTCGACATTTCTAACGCGTTCAGGAGTTTTGGGAGAAACTTCTGCCCATGCCTTTACGGAAATGGGATTAGAAACCCAATTGGTTGGTTTCATTTTGGCTTATGTCCTTTTCTCGCTGGGAATGTACTTTGCTAATCAAAAATCAATACCTGTCCCAGTAAAAGAAGAAACAACGGCAAGTAAAGAGTTTTGGATGTTTATCGGTACGTTGGTTTTACTCTTTTCAGCTTTACTGATTACGGCTTCTACTTCATTGCCCGTTTATAATAAAATTCGTGAATATTTTGATCCACTCTTTTTAGGTCAAGTCATTACCGAACCAATTGACCACTTCAACAAATATCAGTTGTGGATTGGTATTTTTGTTGGTTTGTTATCAGGAGGAGCCCAGTATTTGCGCTGGAAGGAACATAATTTTTCCGCTTTCGCTAAACGGTTCGCGGTGCATTTCGGCATTGCAGCCGTAATAACTGGCATACTTACTTGGTTGACGCTACAATGGATCACTAATGCTCAAGCATGGCAATACATTTTACTTGCTTTCAGTGGTATTTTTGCGATTGTCACTAATCTGGATTATCTCATCACGATTGCTAAAGGCAATCTAAAAATGGCTGGTTCTGCACTTTCGCATATTGGATTTGGTGCATTGATTATAGGAGTGATGGCTACGGGTTTGAATAAGCAACACATTAGTTCTAATGCGTTTGCGATGCAGGAACTACTCGAAGATGATCTATTGGGTAAAAACATTATGATCATGCACGAAGAGCCGATGTTTATGAACGGCTACGAAGTGACTTACCTAACTGATTCATTAGAAAGCTTTACGCGAACATACACCGTCAATTTTAAAAAATTAGACCAAGAAACAGGTGCAGTAACCGAAGAATTTAACGTCTATCCTAATATTTTATACGACAAACAATTTACCAAAATCGCAGCCAATAATCCTTCAACGCGCCATTATTGGAACAAGGATATTTTTACCTTAATTCCCAATTTGCCACAAGCGGAAGTAGATGCCGAAGCACGGCAAGCGATGGAAGATAGTTTAAAGTATGTTCGCTACGTAGCGCCTTTGAACGAGCCATTTACCGTATTGGACACCATTCAGATTCGCGATCGCGATACGTCGATTATTCAAACGTACACTGCCCAATTGCTCGAAATTAATCGTAATCCTTCCCATCCCGATTACGAGCCAGAAGCTGGTGATTTAGCTGTGGGTGTAAAAATGTCCTTGACCAAAGAAGGCGAAACGTTTGAAGTCGAACCGATGTTGGCATTGCGTGGTAAATTGCTATACGCTTATCCCGTAAAAGTGAATGAAGCGACTTCTAAAATTCGTTTAACGGAAGAGATTTTCGAATCGGTATTTACGCCCGAAGAAGAATTAGAATATAACGAGTTTAATATCAAACAGGGAGACGTTTTTAATTATAATGGTAAACAAATTCAATTTGCTGGTTTTAATAAAAACCCTTCCCATCCCAATTATGCGCCAGAAGAAGGCGATATTGCGGTGAGTGCCATGCTCAATGTAGCGGAAGATGGTAAAAATTATTTGGCGCAACCCGTTTATTTAATTCGGGATAATCGACCTTTTAATTTAAAAGATGAAATTTCCGCATTGGGCTTACATTTCCGCTTCGTCAGTATTGATCCCACTACCGAAAGCATGCGTGTTATGATTGCTGAAAAGCAAATGAAGAACGCGGGTATGATTCCCATCGAAATTGCAACTAATTCACTGCGGACAGATTGGATTGTTCTGGAAGCCATCGTATTCCCAGGCATTAATTTAGTCTGGCTCGGTTCAATTCTAATGATGATTGGATTAACGTTTAGTATGTTTGTACGACGAAAAAACAAACAGGAAGCCTTAGCTTAAATTCAGCTATACTGAAAGGATCGAACAATTCCGTGTTGTTCGATCCTTTTTTTATTAAGCAAAGTTATACTTCAAATAAGTCCACTTAGTAACCTTTAAAAAGAGCAGGCTAATTTCATCAGCATAACTTACTTACATTTGCATCAATTTTAAACGAAATTCAAAAGTAATCATGTCTGATTCGATTAATAAATTCGCTCAACTAGATAACGAAATTCTTCTCCGAAAAATCGACTCTGTCCGACAGTTTCTGAAGAATGGCACCTCTGCTAAAAATTGCGTTTTCCAAAATATCGATTTTAGTCAATTAAAAATAAAGTGGCAGTTAATTGAGATTGAGAATACGACCTTTCTTGGTTGCAATCTAACGCTAGAAGAAGAAATTAGCTTACGCAAAAAAGGAGCATACCTCTACCCTAGTCCGCAAGGCATTCCTTACCAGCCCTTCCGACGTGAATTATATACTTGGCAAGAATTGATGCAAGGTTTTTTAGAAGATCAACCAACCGTTGATTTACAAATTTACGAACACTTTTCGCGTACCAAATATAATCCTTGCATCAACGAAGCACTCTGGCAGCGCATCCACGATCACGCGATGGATGATGATTTACGCGATTTGTTGCGTTTTGATGAAAACGGTATGACTCAACGCAAATGTGTAGGATTTATGGGCGGTCATTCTACTTTACGCACCGATCCATTTTACGAACGAACGGCGCTTACGGCACAGCTTTTAGCTAAAAACGGTTATTTCGTAGTTAGTGGCGGCGGCCCAGGAACAATGGAAGCGGCGAATTTAGGTGCATACTTCGGAACATATACGCCAGCCGATTTAAAATCTGCTATTCAAACACTTGCACAAGCACCACATTATACTAATCCAAATTACCACCATCGCGCCTATGAAGTAATTGAACGCTTTCCCAATGGAATGGAAAATCTAGCTATTCCAACTTGGTTTTATGGACACGAGCCTAGTAATTTATTTGCGTCCTATATTGCTAAATATTTCAGTAATTCTATTCGAGAAGATACGCTTTTAGCTATTTGTCTTTACGGCATTGTTTTCGCGCCGGGTAGTGCTGGAACTACGCAAGAAATCTTTCAAGATGCAACTCAAAATCACTATGGCACTTATAATTTCTACAGTCCAATGGTATTTTTGAGTAAAAAACGCTATGCCGTTGACACTTTAATTTATCCGTTGCTGCGACAGTTGAGTTATGGACGAGAATACCATGATTTATTATATTTGACGAACGAACCAGAGGAAGTACTGACTTTTTTGCAACAGCATCCACCAGTTCCCGTAGGAACAGCTTAGAAATAGGCGTAAATTATGAAAAATAGTATTTTAGTAACGGGAGCACATCGTTCGGGGACGACTTGGACAGGGCGAGTCATCGCGAAAGCAAAAAATGTACGCTATGTGCAAGAGCCGTTTAATGTCCAACAAGCTGGTAGAAATTCTCCATTGAAATACTGGTATGAATATATGCCTGGGACATCAGAGCCCCATCAAGAAGCTATTCGTAATTATCTTCTTTCCTATTTTAAAAAAGATTATACTACTACACTCGATAATTTAAAGCAAGTAGATTCTCTTCTAGGTGGTTATGCTTATGCCAAAGATTTATTGCTAAGAAATACGACGGAACGAACGTTAATCAAAGATCCAATTGCGCTAATGTCGGCGGAGTGGATATATCAACTATTTACCTGGCAAACAGTAGTGTTGATCAGGCATCCAGCTGCGTTTACAGCTAGTTTGAAAATTAAAGGGTGGAAATTTAATTTTAATCATCTTCATCTTCAACCCGCACTCATAGAGCAATATTTCCCTGAATATGCTGATCGTATCGCCCTCTTTGCCCGCGAGTCTCAACACATTGTTGAACAAGGAATATTGTTATGGAATATTACCAGTGAAGTAGTTTTACAGCTCAAGAAAAAATACCTCACGGAATGGTACTTCGCCAGACATGAAGATCTCTCTCGTCAACCAGAGTTGGAATTTTCTAAAATGTATCAGTTTCTGGGTTTACCTTTTGACAATAATGTAAAAAGATACTTAACTAAAACAACCACCACAAAAGAAGCTTCTGAATGGAAAAGAGATGCTATTCAAAACATAAAAACTTGGAAGTATCGACTTACGCCCGAAGAAATTGAACGAGTAAAGATCGGTACGCAGGAAGTCTGGCAACATTTTTATACGGAGTCCGATTGGTAAATAAAGCATATCGAAAAATTAATTATGCAGGCGCTACACGAATTTGATCAATGGCTTTTTTTTCTAATTAATCAATCCTTTGAAGTAACATTTTTGGATTGGCTGTACCTCTATAGGCGCCCTAAAGAAACATGCATTCCTTTTTATCTTCTGTTAACATTATTTTCTATCTAAAAATTAAAAAAAACAGGTTTCTATCTCGTTTTAGCGGCTCTACTTACAGTCGGCATTACCGATACTATTAGTAATCGCATCGTCAAAAAGAATGTCCAAAGAGAACGACCGTGTAATGATTTAGAAATTAAAAATCAGGTTGATTTACTGGTACGATGCGGCAGTGGATACAGCTTTACGTCCAATCACGCAGCGAATCATTTTGGTTTGGCTGTTTTTTTTATTGGTACGCTAGGTTTAGTTTATCGAAAGACTCGTTTCTGGTGGTGGTTTTGGGCAGCAACGATAGCCTTTGCTCAAATATACGTCGGAGTACATTATCCGTTGGATATATTGGGAGGCGCACTGATTGGAATTATTGCGGGTTATGCGATAGCAAAAGTGTTTAATAGAAATTTTTCGCTATTGTTAAAAAACTTATAATTTAAAAAAAAGAGTCAATGGAATTTCTTATTGAAACGTTATTTTGGTAGTTCTAAGAGTTAATATCATTGATAGTCCACATTAAATTAATTACTTTTCAACTCGTTTTATACATTTCATCTCACACTAGACAAAACAAATTAGTTTTTAATCAATGAACTATAATCAAAATACCGAACACCTTAACGACGAGTCCTTAGAAGACGAAAATGGTATTTCTAACGACACACAGATGATTGAGTCAAAAGAAAAGTCGATCCTTGACGATCCTATTTTTTACGCAGCATTAGTGGTCGTGGGAATCGCTGGTTTTTTAATTACCCGCAAAACGCAGCAAAATATTCAGCGCAAACGAGTTCGCGCCTCGCGTCGTTTTCGTGGAACTGATTTTACCCCTCGTAATGGACAATTTGAATGGGAAGAAGAGGAAGTTGGAATTGGAAGCTAGTTCAGTAACGAGTAACGAGTAACGAAATATACCGAAAAAGGGCATTGTCACAGTGGACAATGCCCTTTTTTGTATTTATTTCACGGAGAAACGTAGCGGATAAATTAAATTTATCCGCTACGGGCGTCATTAGGGCAGCTACAAACTACCAACTAAAAACTATCAACTTCCTTAGCGATTTACTACCAGTTTCTTAGTAATCACACCGTCTTCAAAACGTACTAATACCGTGTAAAAACCGTGCGTCAAACCTAAGTTATCTGCGGTAAAGGTAGCATCATTTACATCGAAACGAGCCATTAATTTACCTTCAAGGTTATGTACTTCTACTTCTTGAATCGTACGACCATATTGCGCTTCAATGGTTAATTGACCTGTTGTTGGGTTAGGTGCTAATTGTACCAATTGATTATCCAATAATACTTCACGAGTAGAAGTAACACTTGGACAACTTAACCCCATAGAAACACATGCACGTACACCAAAGTAACCTGCCATCGTATCTATTTGAGAAAGTGCATATTCGCGGTTCGAACCAGGTAATACGTCAGTTGATTGCATGCTAACTGGACAATTTACTTCATCCCAGTGTACCCAAGGGTATTCATTTTCTGGATCTCCATATAAAGGTAACCAGCCTTCTACTGCTCCAAAAATTGGGTCAGCTCGTTGTGCTCTCGTCCATTCGTCATCCAAATCTGCCCAAGCGGCATTTACACCAACATCGTTTGCTTCGATAACTAAACCACGAGATAACTGAACAAAAGCTACTACCTGACCAGTAGTAGGTAATTGAATAGGTCCTTCAGGAACTGAAGTAACTGGACTCAATGGATTACCAAACATAATCATTGGAGGTTCATCCGCATCAACGACACCTGCATCTAGCGAAATACCAGAACCAAGTGCAGCCAATTGAAAAGCAGAAGAATAGCCTGGAGTATTGATATAATTAGTCGTATCTCCTAATGCGTTGACACCAACTTCTGTTCCCTCCAGATTACCAGCTTCCATTTCATTGAAAGTATTAAAAACATTTCCATCTTCATCTGTCACAAAATAAGTGGGTGTTTGAACTTCATCCAATGTATTAACGTAAGCAGCAAAACCAGAATAAGTACCAGCAGAAGAAGATGTACCCCAAATGGCAAATTTATCGGAATCAATACCGTAAGTATTTCCATCTTCAGCAATGTTCTTACGTAAATAACGAACCGAAGCACGTAAATCCTGTTGAATCCGCACGGAAGCATCTACTAATCCATCCAAGAAAGCATCTTGAGTAGTCGCTAATGGATTCCATCCTAAACGATAATTAGGCGCTACGGCAACGTAACCCATACGCGCTAATTTGCGGGCAGTGCTTACAGTTACAGAATCTATTTTATCTCCCCAACAAGCGTTATTAGCATATCTTGGTAAGGCATCACCTCCGTGAACTACCAAAACCATTGGACGAGCAGTTTCTGAATCTACGCCTGGATCTGGTTCGTAAACATCCATGAACAAAGGCTCAGGTACAAATTCATCGATATTGGGATCGAAAAGTAATCCTAAAATGGTAGCATTGACGGCATAATTGACGTCAGAAGTTACCTTAATCTCAGCATCGCTAAATACCTCCGAAGTGTAACGCTCCTGAGCGAAAAGACTACCGGAAAGTAGTAGCATTGCAAATAAAGTAGTAAAAGTTAATTTCATAAGTAATAATTTAAAATTTGATATTTAGAAAGTGTGTTTTTGAGAAAAAAGAATTGCTAGTCATTGTCGCTTTTTTCATTGAAAAAAAAAGTAACCAAAAATTCTAGTATTGTAAACTCGCTCCGCTCAGACAGTACAATACCTGCCGTCCGCTGAGTAATGCCTATTTTTTTCGGTTAAATTCTTGGCACTTAAGCAACTGTTAGAATTAATACTAAAATATTATTCGACTAGCTCATAATTATATATTTTTCATTTGTCAATATAACATACACTGCTACTTTGTATCTAGAGTAATTTATGACGTTCCAACTTCTAACAGCGAAGCGATCCAACTTCTAACCTCTACTTTTTATTAAACTCGTAAGTTAATTTTGCGTAAGCTAAACGCCCAACGAGTGGGCCACCTACGGTTTCAAAATGGAGGTTTTCCAAAATATTTGATGCGCCGATTTTTAGCGTCGTATTGATGCGTTTGAATTCGTAATTTGCTTGGACATCTAACAAATCGTAGCGTGGAACAAGTCCAGTAAATTGTGGTGATCCTTCAAATAAGAAACCTTCAATCCATTTATAATTAATATTAAAACCAAAGTTATTCGACTGCCATGCGCCAATGCTAATCGGCACGTTACGACCAGATAAACTGATGTTAAATTTATGCTCAGGCGTATTAAAAGCAGGAATAATTTCGTCGTCCGTTGCCGTATTTAATTTACTCCAAGTGTAGTTACCCGCGAGTTGATAATATTGTTGAAAGTAGTAATTCAATCCAATGGCAAAACCTTGCGTGGTCACGGTTTCGGCAGCGTTGGCGGAGACCCGCAGGACTTCTACATCAGAAGGTAATCCCAATTCATTAAAATCAACATCTAAACCTACACGGAAACCTAAAAACTGGTCGTAGATATTATAGTAATAACTCGCATCTACATATAAGTTTTCATTAAAAATAGAGCGATACCCTACTTCAAAAGTTTTTACCTTTTCAGGCTGAATTGGGTCAACGTCGAAATAATCTAACGACTCTGCGTCCAATTCGAGGGCAAATTCTTCAAATGAATCGACCGTTAATAAACTATCAAATCCATTCACACTTCCTGCAAAAATCGCAGGCCCTACGTCCAAGAAGAAATACTGATCGGGTAAAGTCGGATTACGTGCTGCGGAAGAGAACGAAAAGCGGATATAATCTTTATCGGTCGGTTTGAAAACGGCTGAAGCAGCGGGTGTACTAATCCAATCGAAGTTTTCATTTTTATCCACTCGTCCTGTTAGGGAGAGCGTCAGTTTCTCATTCCAAAATTTCTTTTGAATCCCGCCGTAAATACCAATTTCCTGGTTTGTAATCCTAATACTTTCTGTCGTATCAGCAAAAATCGTCCCTTTCGTATCTGGTGTGTAGCGACGGAAACTACCACCAACAGTAATATCATCTGCCCAAGTGGGTTGAAATTTGTATTCGCCGTGTACATGATACACCTCTGACGCAGTAAAGAATTTAGCCCCGCCATCAGAAGTTAAAGTAGAAGTAATACGATCAAATTCTCGCTGAAATTCTGGTGTTCCTGGTGCTAAAAATGGACTCGTACCTTGCTCAGAAGACGCATTAACAATCGCAGTCGTCTGCGTATGCCAACTCGCGAGCGAATCTTGCACCATTGGATTGGCGAAGAAGGCATCGCGGCGGTCAAAATCATATGTTGGCTGACCATTAATAATTTCCAAGAGTGGGTAACCTAATTCTACTGCTTTTTGTCCAAAATTACTTAGCCAAGCATCCGTGTATAAACTCGCCCAATCATCATTTTCTTTAGAAAACTCGTTCAATTTTTGCGCAGTCGCAAAAGGATTGTAGGTATCGCCCACATCATCAGCAGTTACGTAGGCACGTAAAAAATATTTGCCGCGTTTGCGCAATTCTAAACGACTCGTTAAGTAGCGTACATCCAATAATCGGAAACGCGCCGACCCTTGAAAAATCGTACTTCCTTGACTAAAATTATTCGCCCAAATTAACTCTGGTGATTCCACGCCCATTTCTGGTTTTAGACGCAAATTAAAAGACATATTCGCCTTATAATTTTCAGTACCGTAATCTAATAATTCACTTTCTTTATAACCATTTCGGTAAAAAATAGACATACCGCGCGTACTCCAGGGTGCAACTTTCGTTAAATCAAATGCTGCGTCATATTCATCACCGTGAATGTTAACGGCATCAAAACCAGCGTAATGGTTAGCAGGAACTTTAGAAGAATCGATGGGTGCGAAATTATCTGCTACCCAATCATCAGCTGTGAGGTACGAAAAGTTTATTTTGTAAGCAAAAACATCATTGCCGTCCTTATTTTTAATTGCATCCGCCCAGCGAATACCCGTCTCAAAAATACTCCGTTCCCCTACTTTAGCGAAAGCCGATAAACCTTTGGAAAGAAAGGGGTCTTTTGAATCCATTTTTATTACGCCATTAAAGGCATTAGGACCGAAAAAAGCAGAACTCGCTCCGACAACTAAATCTACCGAACGTAAATCTAGTTCCGAAGAACCCAAGAAGTTACCCAAAGCAAAGTTGACACTAGGCGAAGCATTATCGACTCCATCGATAGTCTGCAAAATCCGCACAGGAGCAGTACTATTAAAACCACGTGTATTGACTACTTTAATCCCTAAACTCGCACTTGTCAAATCCACGCCTTTCAACGCACCTAGTCCATCATAGAAATTTTCAGAAGCAGTTTGCTTTATCGCAATCGGATCGAGTGATTCGACCGTAAGCGCCGCACTTTTTTTCTTTTCATCGATCCGTTGTCCTTTGACCTCAACAATCTCAGTGGTAATCGCGGCAGATTCGAGGTTGATTTTCATTTTCTTACTAGCGTCCGTTACTTCGATGCGCTGTTCGGCGTATCCCGTATAAGAAAAAATTAAAATAGTAGGCACAGCAGGAACTGATAAGGAAAATTTTCCATCAAAATCAGTTACCGTTCCTTTTGTCGTTCCTTCAATAACGACCGATGCGCCAATTAAGGTTTCCCCTAATTCGCGATCCTGTACTGTTCCATTAATAGTAACTTGAGCAGATAGGAATGTGGTGGTGAATAAGGCAACAAGTGCCGTCAACAGTAGATTTTTAAACATTATTCCGAATTATAGTATCGTTTAAATCAGATATTTTCTTAATAAAGTTGTATTTTAGATAACTAGAACCAATAGCTAATACAGGTTATCGGCTTCTATACCGATGTTTCCATTTTTTTTAAACATGAATGCTATAAATAACTGATTATCAATATTTTAAAACAGTCGTAATACATTTTAGGTGAGAAATCAAAAATCAAACTCCGAGTTAACTTGATGAGCAAATATAAAATTAAATTTTGCTATTCAAACAGAAATAGAATTAAAATTAGTTCGACAATCGGTATTTTAGTCAAATCACTTACAATCAACTTAGATAACGGTTTAATTACAAAACTTAACTTCAACCCAGTAAATCATTAGAACTTGACCACCACAGCTCGCTTTTTTACACTGATATAAAGAAACTTTCATGCAAGTACATGTGTTATTCGTCCAACTTCAAGTATTTTTGCAAAATCAAATAAGTGAGTAAGGAGATGGATGTTGGAAATTGGATTGGGGATTTTGGATACCGCTCTAATTTACTACACTTAATAAAAGCATTACAAATTAAAAAAGGGTTATGAGTAAAATGGGTCGCGTCCTAGTGGCGATGAGCGGTGGAATTGATAGTACAGTGACAGCTATGATGATGCACGATCAAGGCTATGAAGTAGTAGGCATTACGATGAAGACGTGGGATTATGCGAATAGTGGTGGATCTAAAAAGGAAACGGGCTGTTGCAGT
>JBGCES010000759.1:0-1396 GCA_045106545.1 Saprospiraceae bacterium | reverse complement strand
ACCTGTGAAATTATTCACACCATTAGCACCTACAACAACGCGAGTGCCACTAATATCCACACTAATCCCAAACTGGTTACCCAAAACTTTATCATTCGCTTCCAGTGTGCGAATGAGTGACCATACGCCATTATTTTTTTCATAAACAAATGCTTGCTCCAAAAAAGGCGCACCGATAACCAAACGATTACCTTCAATCGCTACGGAATGCCCAAAGTTAGTTCCATTGCTCCCCATGATACGCTGCGTTTCTATCCAATCTCCATTACTACGTTCCGCAATATAAACCGACGACGGATTTTCGCCAACCGCACCGATAGCTGCTGTATTTCCATCCATAGCAATCGCAAGTCCAATGCGATCGTTAGCAGAAATAGCACTATTTAAAAACTTAGTCACCTCCGAAAAAGTATGACACTGCGCGCTAACGGTTGGATTAAAAAAGAGGGGAGTGGAGAGGATGAAAAGGAGTTGAAGCGTTGAAAAGGCGTTGAATCTGATGTTCATATTAACAAATTTGATTTGAAAAAAGCAAGTCCTATTTTTATAAAAATAGATACTATCGGTAAAAATTCAAATCAAATTTATCGGCAAATGCAATGCAAGATGATGCCGTTTATTAATGAACAGGAATGAATGATGGGTTGGTAAAATAAAAGTGTGAAGGTTGTAAAAATGTGGTTTAAAAGTAGTTCAAATGTTCTTCAATAATCACTTTGAGTGACAACTTTTCTACTACTTTTAAACCACCGTTACTCCACTTTTGAACGACTTTTACAAATATTGCTGCAATTCCTTCTTAAAATATACCGCGCTACTCGCCGCGCTTTGCATCGCACTTTTTGCAAAATTTCCACCTTGTTCGATGTAGTAATATTCCAAACCAGAGGCGGCTGGATCGGGCAGCACTTCATGGTAATCAATCGAACCATTGCCGAGTTCGGTATAGTCGCGACTGACTTTATCCATGTCTTTGATATGCCACATCACGACGCGTCCGGGCTGCTGCTCAACGAGTTGTTTGGGTGTGAAATTAGCGGAGTGCATCACCCAGTACATATCCATTTGTAGTTTGACTAAATCGGGATCGGTTTCTTTTAAAATTAAGTCATAACCCGTCTTGCCTTCCTCTTCCGTAAATTCAAATCCGTGATTGTGATAAGCAAAACCCAAACCTGCCGCCGTGACCTGTTCGCCAATGGTGTTTAATACGCCCGTTAATTTTCTAAACGTCGCCAAATTGCGCTGCTCAGGTGCCATCCATGGCCAAGTGATGTAACGCAAATTCAATGCCTTCGCCCCTTGGATACACTGATCCACAAAGCGTTTCAGCTCGTCTGCCGATTTGTCCAAATAAGGAGCAAAGCCAAAATGCCCACTCGATGCCGTCACACCT
>JBGCES010000758.1:0-8242 GCA_045106545.1 Saprospiraceae bacterium | reverse complement strand
GTGACCGATGGCGATGTGATGCACTTCCGTTTTAATGTGTAATGGACTGGAGGACAGACATTCCTGTCTGTCTAGATAATCGCGCAGAAAACGCATAGTAATCCGTGACTAATTTAATCCGTATCTATTTATTTTCGAGATACGGATTAGGTTAGATACGGATTTTCTTAGATTAAAAATTAGCCAAGTATTCATTTTTTCGACGATTGCCTGTCAAAACAAATTGAGTGACACTACAGACAGGAATGTCTGTCCTCCAATTAATCTATCACAAAACTAAACGCCTGCCTTTTATACTTCTCTTTTTTCAATAACTCCCGAAAACCCGTCATGGACTTAATCGGTCCGTGATCCACTGCTAAATTGACTATCCACGCAGGAATCGCCCCTTCTGGGTTAGAGCTTAGATAATATTCTAATTTAATCCTGCCCTCCTTTGTCGGATAGAAAATCCATTCAATTTTCACGTCGGTCATTCGCACTGCATCCTCTCTTTCATCTACATATCCAATCTTCCCCTTAGAAATAGACTTAGCAATTTTAGTTTTAGAATCTTGATGAAACTTACTATGCAACACCATGTCGCGATCGCTCAACGGCCAAGGAAAATCCAATAAATTGTAATAATAATATTCGGTATCAGAAACTCGTTTGACTAAACGCGATTCTGTCGTTTTATACACCCAGTTAGGAATTTCGGGAATATCATTTAATGCAGCAACGATAGTTGACATTTTAGCATCAAAATACATCGTCAATTTTAATTCCTTGATTGGCGAATCCGTAGATTCTTTAAAAAAGACTTTAATGCCTTCTTTTTCACCCTGATAAACAAAACCATCATTTTGTGCTATCGTGGTGAGGGACCAAAGCAAGCAAAAAATTAGAGAGAGTAAGAATCGATTTTTTTTCATTATTTTGTAGCTGTACTTTTCTTATACAGACAACCAAACGCCTAAGGATTGGTTTTTGTTGTCATCTGAATTACATTGCAATTTATCATTCCTATATGAAACAATATCTCGATTTAGTAAAAAATATCTTAGACAACGGCAATCAAAAGTCTGACCGCACTGGAACTGGTACGCGGTCGCTTTTTGGTGGTCAATTACGGTTTGATTTGAATGAAGGTTTTCCATTGGTAACCACTAAGAAAGTCCATTTAAAATCCATTATTTATGAATTGTTGTGGTTTTTGAAAGGCGATACCAATGTGAAATACTTGCAAGATCGAAAAGTGCGCATTTGGAACGAATGGGCGGATGAAAACGGGGATTTGGGCCCTATTTATGGTAAGCAGTGGGTAAGTTGGCAAGCGACTGACGGGCGCGTCATCAATCAGATTGAGCAGGCAGTAGATTTAATTAAAAATAATCCTGATAGTCGGCGCATCATTGTAAATGCGTGGAATGTAGGTGATTTAAAAGATATGAACCTCTCCCCTTGCCATGCCCTTTTCCAATTTTATGTAGCAGATGGCAAACTGAGTTGTCAGTTATATCAGCGATCAGCAGATATTTTTCTCGGCGTACCGTTTAATATTGCTTCTTATGCCTTGTTGACAATGATGATGGCGCAGGTTTGTGGTTTAGGTGTTGGTGATTTTGTACATACGTTTGGCGATGTTCATTTATATAATAATCACGTGGAGCAAGCGGAATTACAGTTGTCGCGTACGCCACGTGCGTTACCAAAGATGAAGATTAATCCAGCTGTAAATGATATTTTCGGATTTGAATACAGCGATTTTGAATTGGTAGATTACAATCCGCATCCCGCAATTCGGGCGAAGGTGGCGGTGTAAGGTAGAGACGTTTAAAAAAACGTCTAAATAACGGATAACAGCTACATTTAGACGTTTTTTCAAACGTCTCTACAAACGGTGTAGTAATAAAATAAAGGGAAATTAAAAAAGGGCAAATTCTCGCGAATTTGCCCTTTTTTATTATTCACAGGTTGAAAACCTGTGCTCCAATTACCCCAAATAAGACCGCAAATTATTGCGATTATAAGATTTGCGTAAGCGACGAATCGCACGTTCTTTTATTTGGCGTACTCGTTCGCGGGTCAGTCCGTATTGCTCGCCGATTTCTTCGAGCGTCAATGATTTATAACCATTCAAACCATAGTAGCAAGACAATACTTCCACTTCACGCGGCGACAAAATCGATAATCCTTGCTGCACTTCTTCTTTCAGCGATTCATCCATCAAAGTACCGTCGGGGCGCATATCGTTTTCGGAAGAAATCACATCTAGCATCGTCGAATCACCGTCTTCACCACTTAGCGGCGCATCTACGGAGACGTGACGACCGTTGCCTTTCAGCATATTAGCGACTTCTTTGGGTTGAATACCCAATATCTCTGCTAACTCTTCGTGGGTTGGATTGCGTTCAAATTCTTGTACAAAAGATAAAAACGCTTCGTTAACTTTATTGTAAGAACCAACTTTATTCAAAGGCAAACGCACAATCCGTGAATACTCTACAATCGCTTGTAAAATCGACTGGCGAATCCACCAAACGGCATAAGAAATAAATTTAAATCCTTTCGTTTCATCAAACCGCTTCGCGGCTTTCATCAATCCTACATTCCCCTCATTAATCAAGTCACTCAACGAAAGACCTTGGTTTTGATATTGTTTTGCTACCGAAACCACAAAGCGCAAATTGGATTTAGTGAGTACCTCCAAAGCTGCTTGATCTCCTTCCCGAATACGGCGAGCTAATGACGCTTCATCTTCGGCAGAGAGCAGAGGGATTTTTCCAATATCATTTAGATATTTGTCCAATGCCAAACTCTCGCGGGCGGTAATTTTATTCGTAATTTTAAGCTGGCGCATGATAGTTAAGGGATTAGAATACGAAAGGTTTTGCCAATCGTGATTGGATAATCAGTAAATTATAGTTTAAAAACGAAAGAAATCCGTTTTCCGTATATCGTAGTTTTCAACTTAAAATGTAGTCGATATGCTACATTAATAAGTTGACATTATTATCAAGCGTAAATTTGTGTTTATTTGAAGCTATAATGTGGAATGGGAATAGTGTGCTGTACTTTCATTGCTTCAAATCTACTTAATAAATTGCATTTGTCTAAGACATATTACATATTTTTCTGCAAAAAAGTTGCCGAAAGTGAAAAAAACTTGACTTTTTGCAAAATTTTATTTATGTACTTCCAAAAGCAAAATTTGGCACGCACGTTATTTACCAACGACAAAATAGGCTAAGAAACGCAAAAACCGAATGACACAGCAAGACATGAAGTGCATAAATTTTGCACGTTATCTTACCGTATCATTCGGTTTGAAATATATTTTTCCCTAGTCTAGGGACATTTAAAAAGTAACTCCGTAAAAGCCTTAGGAAATCTCTCCACCACAACTCGATCCTGCCCCCGCTGTACAACCGTAGCAATGCTGATTCAACACGATATTACGTTCTAGCAATGCCTTTTCATTAAAATCACGAATATGCTGTGAGCCTTTAATCGCCACTTTTAAATCTAGCATTTGATTAAAATCACAATCGTGGATATAGCCATCCCAACTTACAGAAACTGTATTGCGACACATCAATCCTTCTACCGTTGCTGGATTAAATGCCTCTACTAATTTCTCCATGTACTCTTCATAATTATCTGTTTCTAACAAATAATCCAAAAAACGGCTAATCGGCAAATTCGTAATCGCAAATAAATTATTAAAAACGATATCGTAACGTCGTTTCAGTTGGCGTTTAAATTCTGCCTCCAGTGTCATCTGATCCCCAGGTAAAAACGCACCCGATGGATTAAAAACCAAATCCAGTTGTAAGCCTGTTCCTTCTTTTCCATAACCGACTTCATTCAGCATTTGTAATGCCTCAATCGAATCATTAAAGACACCATCTCCACGTTGACTGTCCGTTCTGGTTTTAGAAAAATAAGGTAAAGAAGAAATAACGTGAACGTTGTTGGCTTTTAAAAATTCGGGTAAATCATAGTATTTTTTATTCGCACGAATAATTGTCAGATTACAACGATCCATCACTTTTTTACCCGCTTTGACACATTCTTCTACAAACCAGCGGAAATGTGGATGCATTTCTGGCGCACCACCCGTAATATCTACATTTTTGATACTTGGCGTGCGTTGGATGATGTCCAAACAGATTTCCAAGTCCTCGCGCGACATGTTTTCGCGTTTCTTATCAGGTCCCGCATCTACGTGGCAATGCGCACAAGTCTGATTACAGAGTTTACCAATATTTAATTGAAACGTCTCGATGTTAACGGGTTTCAACGGACGGTAACCCAGATTGGCTACTTTTTCATTGAAGTTAGGAAAATTGGCATCTACCAATTCCTTTCCATTTAAAACTTGCAGTTGAAAAAATGTATCGGATAAATTGCTCTCCCTCACACTGAGGGATTTTGTTTTTTGCTTGATTGCCATATGGACGGTTGACGGCGGACGGTTGACTGCCTGTCCCGAAGGATTTCGGGAGCGGACGGTCTCACTTCACCTTTTATTTGTAATATAAAATGTAATTATCGATGCTTTCGCCAACTTTTACATTTTACATTCTAAATTTTACATTGATAAGCTTACATCGTCAATTTCTTCACGTGATTCATCATTTGCACACTATTGACGAGGGTCGCACCACTTTTGATTGCGGCAGCTACGTGTACGGCTTCCATCATTTGCTCTTCGTCACTTCCCTGCTCTAAACAAGTAGAAGAATAAGCATCTATACAATAAGGGCAAGCCACGGTATGAGCGACAGCAAGCGCGATTAATGCTTTTTCGCGTTTGGTTAATGCACCTTCTTGGAAAACAGCACCATAATATTCGAAGAATTTTTTACCATATTCTTCCTGAAATTCGGTGATTTTTCCAAATTTTTTTAAATCTGCTGGGTCAAAGTAGCTTTTTGAATCTGCCATAGTTAAATTAAGTTGTGGGCTGAGTTTAGAAAGAAGTTAATTATTCAACATTAGGTAAATAAACTTTAGTAAAATAGTTTAACTTCTAACGTCTTACGTTAACATACGGTAAAGGTGAAAGTTAGGGATGAGAAAAAATAATTTTTCTTCGGTGGATTTGTATAAATGTTGGAAAGAGAACAATAATGGCATTATTTATCGTTTCCTAGCAATTTATTAACGTCTAATGGCGTAAATTACTTCATCTTCATACTGACCATTTTTGTAAATCGTATTTACTAGTCTTCCCTCTAAAGTAAAACCTGCTTTTTCTAACACTCGTTGCGAACCAATATTCCGACCAAAAGGACGTGCAAAAATCCGATCGATTGCAAAATTAGCAAAAGCATATTCCACCATTTTCTTGATGGCTTCGGTGATAATCCCCTTTCCCCAATAGGGTTCAGCCAACCAGTAACCCATTTCGGCGTTTTTACAAAAAATATCAGCTTGTGGATGTACACCAATTGCCCCTACTGCTTTTCCAGCTACTACAATTGCCATCACTTCGCGTGGATTTGCTTTCTGAGTAAGTTGAATAAAAAATTCAGCATCTGCTTCAGTGTAAGGATGCGGAAAAACATTTGTCAGGTTATTGGCAATGCGCGGATTATTCGCGGCGTCGGCAAAACAAGGTGCATCGGTGGGTATTAGTGGACGTAGAATGAAATCCATAGATTTAGTTTATTTTTAATTCGCTCAACTGTTCGCACTAAAAAATCGTTCATAATGGCATTAAGGAATTGAACAGGTTTGTTTAGTTGAAAAGGTTAATTGTTTAATAGGTTTAAAGTATTGATTGTCAGCAAGTTGAAATGGTAACCATCAAACAATTTAACAGTCAAACAATCTTGTTCTACTCTTTATTATAACAGCTTATCTAATTTTAATTACTTTAGTCAATTATTTACAAAAAGTAGTGTTGTTCTTTTGATTTTACAAATCATTCGGAGTTAGTCTAATCAGATGCAAAATTAGCCTATAAAATTTGGACTACATTATCTTTTTATTGTTCCTTAATTCAATGAATTTCTGTCACTATGAATTTAGATCTCACTGGACACAACGCATTAGTCTGCGGTAGCAGCAAAGGAATCGGCAAAGCTGCCGCTTTAGAAATTGCCGCTTTAGGCGCAAATGTCACCTTAGTCGCGCGTACTGCCGAAAAGCTATCTTTATTACTAAAAGAACTTGACACTTCACTCGGTCAACAGCACGATTATCTCACCGCTGATTTTTCTAAACCTGCCGTTTTAAAGAAAAAGGTCAATTTGCTTGTTGCAAAAAAGCCCATTCATATCTTGGTCAATAATACTGGTGGTCCCGCTGGCGGATCAATTACTGATGCTGATGTAAACTCCTTTATTTCCGCTTTTCAACAACACCTCGTTTGTAATCAAATTTTAGCGCAAGCGGTCATTGGCGGCATGAAATCAGCAGGCTATGGACGAATTATTAACGTCATTTCGACTTCCGTAAAAGAACCGATTTCAGGATTGGGCGTATCTAATACGACCCGTGGCGCAGTAGCCAACTGGGCAAAAACTTGGGCGAACGAAGTCGGGCAATACGGCGTAACCGTTAATAATTTACTACCTGGAGCTACAGCAACGGATCGCCTGCAAGAAATCATTGATAGCCGCGCTACAAAAGCTGGTGTACCTTCTGAAACGGTCGCCGATAAAATGAAAGCCTCCGTTCCCATGAATCGCTTTGCCGATCCTGCGGAAATTGGTGGTGTGATTGCTTTTTTAGCTTCACCCGCAGCGGCTTATATTAGTGGTACAAATATTACCGTGGACGGCGGACGGACGAAGTCGTGGTAAAGGAGCACAGGTTTGTAACCTGTGTCAACCATTTTAGTCTTATTACTCTTTACTAAATTTTCACAGGTTGCAAACCTGTGCTCCAATATGCAATCACAAAAGCACCTATTCAACCTCCCCCATCCTGATGTGACTTACCTCAATGGTGCATATATGTCGCCACAATTGAAGAGCGTAGAAGCTATCGGACATGAAATGGTTTCTGCGAAATGCCAACCGTATTCAGTCAGCATAGACGATTTTTTTGAACCCAGAAAGCGTTTGCAACGAGCTTTCGCTAAATTAATCAACGCCGACGATTACGAACGTATCGCTTTAATTCCTGCCGTTTCTTATGGCGTGGCTACCGTCGCAAAAAACATACAACTCTCTGCCAATCAGAAAGTTATCGTCGCTGATGAACAGTTTCCATCCAATATTTATACTTGGAAACGCTTAACCGATGAAACAGGCGCGACTTTACAACTCATCTCCGCACCAACTAAAACTGATCGCGCCGAAAATTGGACAAACGCCATTATTGAAGCCATTGATGAAAGTACTGCGGTAGTCACAATGGGTACAGTTCATTGGGCAGATGGTACAAAATACGATTTGGAAGCGATTGGTAAACGGGCGCGAGAAGTCGGCGCGTATTTTATCCTAGATGGTACACAATCAGTAGGCGCACTACCTTTTGATATTCAAAAAGTGGGTGCCGATGCCTTGATTTGTGGTGGTTACAAATGGTTATTGGGCCCTTATTCACAAGGCGTGGCTTATTACAGTGAACGTTTTGATAATGGCGTGCCGATTGAAGAAAATTGGATTAACCGCTATCGGAGTGAGGACTTTAAAAATCTAGTCAATTATGAAGATCGGTATCAGCCGAAAGCGGCGCGCTATTCCGTCGGCGAGCAGAGTAATTTTATTCTCGTTCCGATGCTGACGCGCGCGATTGAGCAGCTTTTGGAATGGGGTACAGATAATATTCAGGATTATACCCAAAAAATCGCTGCGGCAGCCTTGCCACAGTTGCAAGCACTAGGTTGTCAAATTGAAGCAGCTGATCAGCGAGCACATCATTTGTTTGGCGTACGCTTACCTGCTGATTTTCCTGCGGAACGTTTACAAGAAATTCTAAAAGAACGGCAGATCTGGGTATCGTTTCGAGGTGATTCAATTCGGATTGCGCCGCACGTTTATAATGATGCAGGGGATTTTGGGAAGTTGGTGGCGTGTTTTGTGGATGCGAAAAACGAGGTTCTTTCTTCGTAAAAAAGCAATATTTCAGAACATCTCGCAATTGAATAATCTTTACTTTTGGTTCTTCTTAAATAAAATGATAAACATCATTTGATAGAAAGTGGTACGTTACATTTTACAAAATGTAGTATAAGAAGTTGTCCCACTTAGATAGGATTGCCCACGGATTGAACAGATTTGTGTAGGTCTCCGCAATACTA
>JBGCES010000757.1:0-8441 GCA_045106545.1 Saprospiraceae bacterium | reverse complement strand
TAAAAATAGATCAAATCCTTTTGCCCAATAGTCTTTTTCTACTCGTTCAGTTTGGAAGCCAAATTTAGCATAGAATTTTTCTGCCAATTGCGAAGTACGTACGATAACTTGTCGATAATCAGTTGCTTTTTGAATATGATTCAAACGATAAAATACTAATTGTTTCCCTATACCTTGTCCTTGGAAAGCAGGATCAATCATATCCCAAGATAAACGAGCCGTTTTTTCGGTTGGAAAATAATTGATGCCCGCTGCACCGATAATATGTTCATCTTTCTCAAAAACGAAGTAATCCTCCCGTTTTGAGGTTAGATAATCTTGGTAATCCTTTTTCTCGGAGGCATCAAAATATTTAGGAATATTTCGACTAATCAACTCAAGTAGTTGAGGAAGATCCTCATTTTGGTAAGTTCTTATCATGATTATGTCTTATTACAAGAGGACACTAATTATTCCAACTCTGCAACGCTTTCTTTTAGATTATAAAAAGTAAAACCCAAAACATCCGCTGCTTCATCAATTTTCTGTTGTGTGCTTTTACCTGCACCGTGACCCGCGTTCGTCGCTACTCGAATTAATGTCGGAGCGTCTCCTTTCTGCTGTGCTTGCAATTCAGAAATAAATTTAAACGAATGAGCAGGTACTACGCGATCATCATGATCAGCGGTAGTAACCAATGTGGCAGGATATTTTTGTGGTTCGACATTATGTAGTGGCGAATAAGAAACTAGATAATCAAACGCCTTAGGATCGTCGCTGCGACCATAGTCTGTCGCCCATGCCCAACCGATGGTAAATTCGTGGTAACGCAGCATATCCAAAACACCAACTGCTGGCAACGCGACTTTATACAAATCTGGTCGTTGCGTCATACAAGCACCAACTAGCAAACCACCGTTAGAACGACCATAGATGGCTAATTTTTCTGAATTGGTATAATTATTTCCAATCAAATACTCCGCTGCGGCTTGGAAATCATTGAACACATTTTGCTTTTGTTCTTTCGTTCCTGCCTGATGCCAAGCTGTACCAAATTCTCCGCCACCACGTAAATTAGGTACGGCATAGATACCATCATTTTCTAAAAAAATTGGACCTAAATTAAGTCTAGTTAAGTTAAACTGTGGTAAAATACTAATATTGAAACCACCATAACCATAAAGTAAGGTCGGACGCTTTCCATCCAATTTTAAATCCTTACGGTGGGTAATAAACATCGGTACTTTTTCACCATCATAACTTTTAAACCAAACCTGTTTGGTAACGAAATTACCCGCATTGAAATTCACATTGGGTTCATTTAACACGTTGATATCCAAAGAATTAAGATTAGAAGTATAAACGGTAGTAGGTCGGGTAAAAGAAGTAAATTCAATAAAAATCTGCGGATTCGTGCGTTCTCCACGAATCGTTTGCACGGTTCCAATTTCAGGTAAAGGAATTTCGCCAATTAATTCACCTGTAAGCGCAAATACTTTGATTTTACTAGTTGCATTATGAATATAGGTCGCAACGATTTGGTTGTTAAAAACCTGCACATTTTGTAGCACATCATCCGTTGCAGGAATAATTTCTTCCCAATAGGTTGGCGCAGGATAGCGCGTTGAAATTTGCACCAATCTCCAATTTGGAGCACCTTGATTCGTCAAAACTAGCAATTTGTCACCTTGACTATCTACCACTAGATAATCAGCTTCGAAAGTCTCCGCAATCGGAATAAAAGAGTCATCATCTGCTTGTAAATCCCGAAAATATAGGGCATTCCCACTAGTAGATTCTGTCATTCGTAATACAAGAAAACGTTCATCGGTCGTGGTGGAGGTATAAAAATTGCGCTGTGGATTGGCTCGGTCTGCAAATACGAGTTCATCTTCACTTTGATTCGTACCAATGCGATGATACCAAACTTGGTGAAACTCATTCACACCTGCTAATTCATCTTTTGCTGTGGGTTCTGGATAACGGCTATAAAAAAAACCATTGCCTGCCCAACTAATATTGTTAAATTTGACCCATCGAATATTTTCATCTAATACTTGGTTAGTACGCAAATCTTTGATATTAATCGTACGCCAATCAGAACCACCAGCAGAAATTTCGTAAGCTAGGAAATCATTATCCTTAGAAAAGGCATAGTCGCCCAAAGATGCAGTACCATCGACAGCAAATTGATTTGGGTTTAACGTTTCAATTAATTCTGATCCCAAATCATCTTGAGCATATAGAATATCCTGATTTTGTAAACCGTTATTTTGAAAGGTGTAATAGCGATTTGCTCTTTTTTGAGGGGCAGAAACTCTTTTGTAATTCCAAAGTGCGGACAAGCGTTTTTCTAATTCATTCCGAAATGGCACTTGGGCGAGATATTGCTCAGTCTCTTGATTTTGAGCCTTTACCCATTGTGTAGTTTCACTGGAACGATCATCCTCTAACCAGCGATAAGGATCAACAATTCGTTTACCATGGTAATTATCGATTATACTGCTATCGCGATAAACAGATGGATAATCGACTGTAATGGGTTCAAAAGTAAGCTTAGGCGCTACATCTGTAGTTGGAGTATTTTCTTTGGCGCGTTGCATAGCATCTTGGACACGATCGCAACTACAGAAAATGAGGATAAAAACAAGTAAAAACGTTATTGTTCGCATAGTATAAAAATGAGGATTATTGTGTTTTTTTCGCTTTTTGACAAATTCTTTGAATGAATCTATTTTAAACGACTCGTTTTCAATTGATTGAATTTTAGGAAAAATAAAGTAAAACGTCAGAATATTACATCAAACAATTAAAACAATTCAACTAATGTTTTTCCATGCAAATTAAACAATTTTTTTTAAGTTTTTTATTTGTTTTCGCAGCTTTATTATCGACTTCTGTTAATGGACAGGATGGGCAGCAGACTGTCTCAGAATACGAGGCACGACAGCAAGCCATTGCTTTGGCGGAACAAGCAAAGGTTAATGTAATTGAACGCGAAAGAGCTCTACAAGAAACGCTAGTGAAGCGAGATTTTTATAAGAAAGATTTGAAAGAAAAAAATCGAACTGGAAATGTTTCAAAACAGGATATAAAATTAATTAAGCTAGAATTAGGAAAGGTGGAACAAGAGGTCTCGCTGGCAGCTAAAAAAGTAAAAAGTGCCAACTTCTGGGCAAAAGAAACCCAGAATATGATTGGTATGACCAAGAAAAAACGAAATAAGTTATTGGAAAAATACGGTATTAAGCCCAATGTGGTTAGCAATATGACTTCATCTACTGAGCCAAAGATTAAAACCCGTAAATTATCAAAAATTGAGGCAGCGGAACGTGAACTGGCTGCTATAAAAACGCGAGAACGATTCGAAGATAGTCAACCTAAAATAGAAACAAAAGTTGAAGGGACTATTACAAATCCGAAATTAGTTACTACTGAAATAGACCAATCCAGCCAAGCTGAAAAAGAAACACCAAATCTTTTGACCGATTTGCCCAAAAAAGCTGCACGTACAAATGTTGATTTCGTGCAATATGATCCTGCTCAAAATACTTTTTTAAATCCTCCTGATTATAAATGTAAAATTGAATTTACAGGCATCGATCGATTCTCGGGGAAAGCACGAACGGATTTAAAACCCGAACCACTATTTTACTATACGGATGAACAACTGCGCCCATATCTAAAAGACAAAGATTATCTTACGGCTGAAGTGTATCTTTCTAGACTAGAAGGTGGCTACCATTTTTTAACGCTAGTGATTAAAATTGCATCAAAAAATGCCCAATTAGAATATGGAAATGTCGAGCGTGGAAGTTTATTGTCCTTCCGTACTCTAGAAGGTAAGACGATAAAAGTACAAGCGAATAAAACCGCTGCTGGACAGTACAATCTGCATGATGATAGTTTTACCTATCGTATTCAATATGTACTAACTGGTGGCGCAAAAAAAATGTTAGAAGAAGAACTGATTGACCAAGTAAGATTAACTTGGAGTCGTGGTTACGAAGAGTATGAAGTATTTGAAGTAGATTTAATACAACAGCAATTTGCTTGTTTAAAACAATAAAGAGGAGGCATTCCAAATTAAAAAAAGACTTTCAATAATTTACTTTAGAGTTCTTTTAAAGCAAATGGTGTAATTGTTAAATGGTCAAATGGCATTTGCCGCTCTCACAATTTAACAATTACACCATTTGATCATCAGCATATAATAACTGAGGATCCTATTCGGAATGATTTATATCCGTTATCGAATTCCTTGCAGCCGTATTCTTTCCTTACGAAATTTACGACCATCACGAATATAATCTACTGAAACCATGTCTCCAGGACGAAAACGTCCTACTTGTTCTTGTAGCTCAGCGGTCGATTGTGTTTTACGATTATTGACACTGACAATCACATCGCCCGTTTTCAAACCCGCTTCTGCTGCACTTCCGCCATCTGTCAGACGCGTAATCATTACCCCACTCACATCATCCAATCCTAGTTGAGCAGCACTTTGATTATCAATATCTTGAATACCAACGCCTAAAATAGCGCGACGTACTTCGCCATAATCTTTAATATCATCAATTACTTTTTTAACTAAATTGGCTGGGATAGCAAAAGAATAACCTTCATACCCACCCGACTCGGTTAAGATAGCTGTATTGATTCCAACTAATTCGCCCTGCGTATTTACCAACGCGCCTCCGCTATTCCCTACGTTTACTACAGCATCGGTTTGAATAAAGGACTCGATAGAGTAATTTTCTTCAATAATATTGATGCTGCGACCTTTTGCACTCACAATACCAGCAGTTACGGTCGATTCTAGGTTGAAAGGATTACCAACGGCTAGCACCCACTCGCCTACTTGTACCTGATCCGAATTGCCAAAACTTACGGTCGGTAGATTGCGAGCATCTACTTTTAATAATGCTAAATCAGTAGTAGGATCCGTTCCAACGACATTCGCACTCAATTCTCGATTATTGCTTAACGTAACGGTAAACGAACGTCCGTCGTCCACTACGTGATGATTCGTAATAATATATCCATCGGAAGAAACAATTACACCTGAACCACTACTTCCACGATACATATCCGTTTTTGCAAAAATATTAACGACTGCGGGAGTTACTCGTTTAGAAGGTGTTACAAAATCCAGAGATAATGCAGCGGGGCTAATATTAGTACGTTGATTGATTTGTTGTCCTGTAAATTGTGCGTTGGAAGGGGTTTGCTGAATAGCTATGGGCGGCGGTGCGAAATTGATAAATAATAAAAATGCAAATGTCGTACTTATCAACGCCGTGATCGCGACGAGCCCTACAAGCCTTACTGATCTCAAGTTCATGTGTTGTGATTTAAAAAAGGAAAAAAATGGGTGTAGTTCAGTAAGTTAGAAGACATAAAAGAGACCAGTAAATCTGCTGGAAAACAGATTTTATGAAATGTTGATTTTCAACGTTTTTTGCAAACGCAAAAATTTATGAAAACTATATTATTTTTGTCTTAGCACTTATTGAGCAGAAAATAACTAACTTTTAAGTTGTTCCATTAATTACTTTTTGAAAGGTTTATCACCTATTAAAAAAAGTAATCATTTGAAAATCAGCTAGTTATTCTTTCATAAGAGGGCTTTTTAGGAGATGTAAATATTGTACCAACTTTGGTATTAAAAAAATACGAGATTTGTCTAATTGGCTAAAAGTACCAAAGATTTATTTGTTACCAAATCCAAACGCCAAATCTTGTCTCTAAAAAACCGTTTAATTTTGTAATAGTTGCACCCACTTTGAAATGATAAGATATTATTAACAACTACTCTGCAAAAGAATAAATTGTTATTTTATTCTTTCCAAATCGGCAGGCGTGTCAATACCAATACTCTCCCACTCCGTCTGCTCTACATAAATCCGATAATTATTTTCCAACCAGCGCAATTGTTCCAATTTTTCAAGTTGTTCTAAACGACTCGGTCTTAATTTTGCTATCTCTAATAAAACCGTTCGACGAAAAGCATAAATTCCGAGGTGCTTATAAAAGTCAGCTTGTTCTAACCAATTTCCAACGGGCACATCCCGTAAATATGGTACTGCATTTCTACTGAAATACAAAGCGGACTGCTGTTGATCAAAGACGACTTTTACTGTATTGGGATTAAGTAATTGGGCTCGTACATTGATTTTTTTAGCTAAAGTGCTAATTTTTAAGGTTTGATCTGATTGAAGTGGCTGTAAAACCTGATCAATTTGAGCAGGCTGAATAAAAGGTTCATCGCCTTGGACATTAACGATATAAGTAAAATCTGGATATTGATTAGCGACTTCGGCACAGCGGTCTGTACCACTTTCATGTTGATCACTAGTCATAGCAACCTTTCCACCAAAATTTTCTACTACTTTTGCAATGCGTTGATCGTCCGTTGCTACAATTACTTGATCAATTAATTCAGCCTTTTGCGCTTGCTCATAAACGTGTTGAATCATTGGTTTGCCACTAATATTGACTAACGGTTTACCTGGAAAACGAGTGGAAGCATAACGAGCAGGAATTATCGCGAGAGATTTCATATTTTTGTGGTGTAATTTCGCTTTTAGTACTTTAAAGGACAGAATGTCCATACTTGGATAAACATACTAATATAAAAACAAACTACGAGAGAACAAATGAATATAAGAACGTACCGTACCTATTTCAGCATTTGTAATTGGTTATTCGTTGGTTGTATGCTACAGCTTACCAGTAGCGTCTGTGCGCAAACTGGTGACAGTTTACGATATTTAACACCGCAAGATACCATTTATCTTCAAACCAATGGATTACAACAGCATATCTATACCCACCAAATATCACAGGGACAAACATTGTATTCGCTAGCAAAATTTTATGGATTAAAGTACAATGACTTGCTATATTACAATCAAAATTTGGTTGGAACGACTATTTCGATTGGGCAATCTGTAAAAGTTCCTATACCTTTGCGCGCAATTGTACCAACGGATGCAATAAATATAGACACGGCTCAACATTCACCCGTTTGTTACGTAGTAAAGGCAGGTGATACTTATTTCGGAATTGCAAAACGCAAGTTTGATATGTCGCCTGATTCTTTGAAACGCATGAACCGTTCTGCTACGGAGGTTTTGGAAATCGGGCAAGTGCTACAATTGGGGTGGCTGAGCAATTTAGGAATTCCAGACAGTTTGCATGGTGAGCATGCATCACCGATTCAGCGAAAAGATATGCTGCTCAGCGAGCGATTTAATGCAAAGTCGAATGTTAAAAAAACGTACTTCGAATCAGGAGTAGCCTATTGGCAAAAAGGTCGCAAAGCAGGTAATCAGTTATTTGCTTTACACCGAAAAGCGCCAGTAAATTCAGTCATTCGAATTACTAATCCAATGACCAAAGCTGTAGTACATGCCAAAGTGATTGGCAAACTACCCGATAATGCTTACAGTCGAGACATTGTGATTGTAATTTCGCCTAAGGTCGCACAATTGTTAGGTGCAAAAGATCCGCGATTTTATGTCAAGTTAAAATATTTAAAATAGGAAAAAAGTAGTGTAAAAGTTGTTGAATAGTAGTGACAACTTTCAAACAATTTTACACCACTTTCAAACTACATTTACACTACATTTTCATATGAATTATCACGAAAATATCCTCACTACGATTGGCAATACCCCATTGGTGAAATTGAATAAAGTAATGGCAGATGTTCCTGCTTTGGTATTAGGTAAAATTGAAACGTTCAATCCAGGACATTCTATTAAGGATCGAATGGCACTGAAAATGCTAGAAGATGCCGAAAAACGCGGTGATATCCTAGCTGGTGGAACAATTATCGAATGTACGAGTGGAAATACGGGTATGGGATTAGCGATTGCGGCTTGTGTAAAAGGCTACCGTTCTATTTTTACGACTAGCGATAAGCAATCAAAGGAAAAGTTTGACATGCTGCGCGCGATGGGTTCAGAAGTTATCGTCTGTCCAACCAATGTAGAACCTGACGACCCGCGTTCTTATTACTCGGTAGCTCGTAAATTAAGTGAAGAAATTCCCAATTCTTTTTGGGCAAATCAATACGATAATTTATCTAATCGCGAGGCACATTACGAATCTACTGGACCCGAAATCTGGGAGCAAACCGAAGGGAAAGTGACGCACTTAATCGTAGGCGTGGGAACGGGTGGAACGATTTCTGGAACAGCGAAATTTCTAAAAGAAAAGAATCCCGATATTAAGATCTGGGGCGTGGACACTTATGGTTCTGTATTCAAAAAATTCCACGAAACGGGTGAATTTGACGAAAAAGAGATTTATCCCTACATCACCGAAGGTATCGGTGAAGATATTTTACCTAAAAACGTTGATTTTTCGCTAATCGACCATTTCGAAAAAGTAACGGATAAGGAAGGTGCTGTGATGGCGCGGCGTTTAGCGCGCGAGGAAGGTATTTTATTGGG
>JBGCES010000756.1:0-14985 GCA_045106545.1 Saprospiraceae bacterium | reverse complement strand
TCTATCACTTCACCACCGACACCTTCCGCACAAAACGCCGCCCCAATTCATCCGTAATCTCCACCACGTACAAACCCGCTTTTGCAATATTTAAAATCGCTTGCGAATCAGTCAATCTACGCAGTTCCACCACTTTTCCTTGTACATCCAAGACGCGCAATTGCGTAGTGCGGATGTCTTGAGGAATGTCAATCTGTAATGTTCCCGTAGTGGGATTTGGAAAAATGGCAATAGGATTATTTTCTACTTCTATAGTAGAGGTCAGTAATTCACCGTTGAGGAGGTACATCGCTGCATCATCGTTAAGGTTTTCGTCAGCAGTATAAGCAACGATGGCTTGTATGGTATAGACTACATTTGGGTCGAATTCGTCCAAATTGGTAAATTCATACACTAGACTTGTTCCTGCCGTGATGGTTTCTGTAATCGTTATATTCTCTTTTTCCTCGCCTTCTACGCGATAACTCAATTGCGCATCTGCAACATCTTGATTTCCGGTATTTTTAATAGTAACCAGCAGCGAATTATAAGTGATGACTCCGTTGGTCGTATCGCTATCTACTGCGATATTTTCAATTGCTAGATTATTAAAATCACTAAATCTCGTATCGCTTTCTTCTACTAAATAACCCCAAATTCGGTAGTGTGGCTCGGTATGCGAACCATTATTATAACCCGTATTTTGGAAATTGGTATATTCTTGTAATTCATAATCAATGGCTAAAGTTGTTCCGGGGATAAACTGATTGGTTAGGTTGTAAACAAATGGATTAACCGCCTGTCCTGGACACCAACCTGCACGGGAAAAGAGCCACGTTCCTTGTTGATTATCACAAGCGTTTTGGTCGCAATCGTCATTCCATAAATTATGCTCCGCTAGTGCCATACCGCCCGCCATGAGTTGGTGAGTATGGTTGGAAAATTCAGCAGCATTATTGGTGTTACCTTGCCCGTGTCCCGACATCGTCAAGCGAAAATGTGCCGCTTGGGTATTGGTATTAATTTGTACTTCTTTTTCGGGCAGATCATAGCTGATGGCTGGATCTCCATAAACCCAGTAATTTTCGCCCCATAGCAAATTTAGTTGTTGATAGGGGAGCGTAGTGCCTTCTGTTACTTCCAAATCAATATTGAGTAACCAACCAGAATTACCAAAAACTTGGATAAATGTTTTTAATGCTACTTCGCCTGTCAATAGATTTTTAAAATCCGTCACATCTACTGTCCACGGACCACACGCCTTACGGTAAGGCGTAATAAATCGCGCAATTTCAAACTCTTCGCCATTTTTCAAAACGCTAACAAACGCGGGTTGATCCCATGGATCGCAGCCACTACTTGGACAGTCCACACTGATGTGCATCAGCAAACGTTCGGAATTCGACCAATCGTAAGGCATGATTAAATTGGTAAACTGCGTCTGTCCAGCACTACCAAAATTATGTTGTACGCCATCGACTAAGCGAATCGTTTCTTGGTCGATAATCGTGGGGTAATTTAACTCTTGTGCGTCATTTAGTGGATTCGTATCGCCGTCTAATTCGGTTTGAATCGTAATTTGGCGCTGTTCTTTAGTGGTAAGATCAAATAATTTTTCGGTAGTAAAAGTCATTCTCTCATCGGATGCCAATGTGCCACTAACGACTTGGCGGTGGAGTACATCACCGTTGAGTAAAATAGCGATCGGGATATCCGTTACTGGGTCTTCGCCCTGATTTTTTATTTCTCCCCGAAACCGAACAGGACGGCTCGTAATTGACATCAAATCAGGGTCAGATATTTTTGTAATCCCTACATCAATTGAAGGAAAGCTATAGCCCGTTACCCAGTCGCTCTCTTCCATAAACTGTAGCGTTGCCGTTCTCGGAGGAGTGGTTGGACTGCGTGTTGTCATTCCCATTCCTTCGTTCATCGGAAAGTATGCGACTAGACCTTCTTCATCTCCAATTAAATTTTGTTCTGAAAATTCAACCAGCTGAGCTGGCGTTCGAGCAATTGACCAAATCCGTAAATCATCAATCACACCATCAAAAAGGCGACCTTCAAAACCGACCGATTCGCCAATAAAAACTGGGCGTAAATTATGGGTAGGTGTGCCTGAATGACTGCCTGCCGCTGCTTGTTCACCGTCAATAAATAGGCGCATTTGATCACCATCAACGACCGCAGCGACGTGGTGCCACTGCCCGATGTTCATCTGCGGCTGGCTGGCAATTTCATTCCAATTATTATCGGCACCCATCACGAAACTAAGTGTTCCATTTTTACCTGCACGGAATGCGAAACCTGTTCCTGGGTGTTCATCTTTGGTTACAATGCTACCTTGCCATGATTCAGGTCGCCAGGCGGAAGCGTTGATCCAGGCTTCTATCGTAAATTGTTCACCAATATTGAAAGCGGAATTATTGCTAATGCGAACGCGATTATCCACCGCGTCGAAATGTAGCGCGGAATTTTGCGCCGTAGCGCAATCAATAGATATTAATATGCTGAATAGGCAGCCAAGTAGGGTGTAAATGTTTTTTTTCATTTTTTAATAACTGAATTTGTGATCTTTAAAAAAAGTGAAAGGTAATTAGAGTAACACAAATAGCTAAAAAACTAGCAGATTTTAAGTCAAATCGACGACTTTATTTCTTTTTAGTTGGTTTATTATTCCATACCATTCTTACGCAGATGTTCCATTACTTCGGCTAATTTTTTTACTTTTTGCTGGCGTTCAATCATGAGTGGAGGAGCTGCACGTGCCATACAATCGGGAATGCCACAGCGTTCGCAAGTCGTATGCACTTCTTTAATCCGCAGCTTTGGGTCGCTAATGAAGCGAAATAGGCTACGTAGTTTTTCGGTAATTAACAAGCCAATAGTTACACTTACACTTTCATCTGGATATTCTTTGTCGGGCTTGGCGATGCTCAAACAGAGATAATCTTTATCTGTTTCCCAGTAGCTACTAATTTGCGCATCCGCCATAATTTGCGAATCCTGTTCGTCTAAATGTAAGGTAGCTTTTAAGCGACGGATCAGATTGATAGAAACCCAACGGCGACAGTAGTGTTCGTCGCTACGACTGGCGTGGGGCGAATGCAATTGCGATAAGTGCATTTCTTTGGTCATCTGATAAGTACGCAAGTCTGCTCCGCCGTACATGCGGATGAAGAAAATGTTGTTAATCGCGAAATGTTTCGGTAGTAAATTAGCGAGTCGTTGCATCAGCATTTCGGGCGTAACATTGTATTTTTCTAATAGGTAAGTTAGTAACTCAGGTTGCCAAGTAGTTGAATCTGCCACTTTACGAATATCTTTCACCATTTCTGCCTCGTTCATTAATAAGGCATCCGCAAAATAGGATGCTTGAAAGTTGGCGAATAATTTTTCAAAAGATTTGACTTCTAACATCCGCGTTTCGTAAGGACGCTTTTTTAATTTTAAACATTGAAAACCGATCTCTTTCGCAATCAGGAAACTCTCTTGACTACTATTAAAGTCTTTATTTAATAATAACTGTTTATCCTTTTTAATATAAATAGAGCGAATTTTTCGCAGTTTTTTCTGAGCTGGTAAATATTCGCGATCCACCGTTATCGAAAATTTCGTTTTTAATATAGATTCTAACTGCTCTGTGGTGGGTATTTCCCAACTTTTTATTCCCTGTTCTTCACATAGTTCTACTACGGCGGATTCAATTTCTGCAAAGTAATTATCATGCAAGTCTTGATAAGAACGTAGAGCTGCTCGATAGAAATCTTCTCCACGCAAGTGATAATTTCGCACAATTTTAATCACGGTACTAATGAAAGCATTGACTTTATCTGGGGTGTTGACAAATAGCTCTAAGATCTTGCTGGGTTGCAACCCAAACAATTCTAAAGGAAAAACTTTAAGGAAATCAGAGTTTAATAAATCTATAATAGGTTGCAGCTTTTTGTTGGCGCGTAGCGAGACTAAATCATCATAGGTTACGTCCAAAGCCTCGGCTAATGCTAGGATTTTATCCGTTTTAGGATATTTTTTTCCTTTTTCAATATCGTGTAAATAAGAAAGGGATAGTCCTGTTTTTTTGGAAAGCTGCGAATAGGATAGACGCTTCTCTTGTCGGAGGTAAGAAACTTTAAAGCCAAAAATTAACCGAACCGTATTGATGTTTTTCATAAAAAAGCGCGCAATTGTATCTATGTCCAGAATTTTAACAAAAAAAATTAAAGGAGTAGATTAACAAATAATGATTGGTTTGAAAATGCTTGGCTTATATAATAAATGGTTAGGTAGCCCAATATACAAAGAACACAGGCAAAGTTTTAATACGAAGCTAAGTATTTCGCAAAATAGAATATTTTTTCTTTTAGCGAAATTTTCGCTTTTGTTGAAAAAGTTATAAATTGCACCCAGATTAAATGATTATTCACCACAATCATATCATTTTATCAAATGAAGCAAGGCAACCACCACCACAATTGAATAATTTCAATCGACTGCCTTTTTCATTTTCGTTCATTTTTATAGAATCAAATTTTCTAGAATCCGTAGTTTTTTATAGTTGTTAACATCTAGTTGTTAGTAAGTGTGGAAAACTAAGTTTAAAACTAACCACATTATGATCCAAGGCATTAAAAACCCAATTGCGACGCTTGGCGCAATGGGAATTAAGGAAGTAAAAAATGCATACTGGAATTTAACACCTCAGTCCCTAACAGAAGAAACACTAAACCGGGCGCAAGGCGTCCTATCCGAACGCGGCGCGCTCGTGATTAAAACGGGCGAATTTACTGGTCGATCGCCCAAAGATCGTTTTATCGTAAAAGATGAGATTACCACAGATACGGTTGACTGGAACGATATCAACCAACCCTTTTCCGGCGATAAATTCGACCAGCTTTACGATCAAATAGCAGATTATTTTGCGGATAAAGATGTGTTCGTACGTGATGCCTATGCTTGCGCGGACGAAAAATATCGGCTAAATATCCGTCTTGTTTCCGAATATCCGTGGAGTAATCTCTTTGCTTACAATATGTTCTTACGTCCCACCACAGATGAAATTCATCGCTTTCAACAAGATTGGACCATCTTATGCGCGCCTACTTTTATGGCAAACGCAGAAGTGGACGGTACACGTCAGCATAACTTCGCGGTGATTAATTTCAAACGAAAAGCTATCATCATTGGTGGTACTGGCTATACGGGAGAGATTAAAAAAGGTATTTTCTCGGTATTGAATTACATCCTACCGATGGAACACCGGGTGCTACCGATGCACTGTTCGGCGAACGTAGGAAAAGATGGTGATACGGCGATTTTCTTTGGTTTGTCTGGCACTGGAAAAACCACGCTTTCTGCCGATCCTAATCGTAAATTGATTGGTGATGACGAGCACGGTTGGTCAGATGAAGGTGTTTTCAATTTTGAGGGTGGTTGCTATGCGAAGACGATTGATTTAACCGCAGAAAAAGAACCAGACATATATAATGCAATCAAACCTGGTGCGATTTTAGAAAATATCAGTTTTGAAGCAGGAACAAATCGCCCTGATTTTGCAGATACGACTATTACGCAGAACACGCGCGTTTCTTATCCAATCCATCACATCAATAATATTATGCAACCATCGAAAGGTGGTCATCCGAAAAATATATTCTTCCTCACTTGCGACGCTTTTGGCGTATTGCCTCCGCTTTCGCGGATGACCCCCGGTCAGGCGATGTACCACTTTATCAGCGGTTATACGGCTAAAGTGGCAGGAACGGAAGCAGGTGTTACTGAGCCACAAAAGACTTTTTCTGCTTGTTTTGGTGCACCATTTTTGCCGCTACATCCGACGCAGTATGCGGAAATGTTAGGTAAAAAAATGCAGAAGCATCACGTAAATGTTTGGTTGGTAAATACGGGCTGGACTGGTGGTGGTTACGGTGAAGGAAATCGGATCAGTTTGAAATATACCCGCGCAATGATCACTGCGGTATTGAGTGGTGAGCTGTCGTATGTGCCTTATAATGAACATCCTATTTTCGGTTTACATATGCCTGAAACTTGTCCAAATGTACCACAGGAGTTACTGAATCCAAAGGAAACATGGACTAACAAGACAGCTTATGATAAAAAAGCAAATGAGTTAGCCGAATCGTTCAATGATAACTTTACCAAATTTGCGGATAAAGCAAATGAAGAGATTTTGGCAGCTGCGCCTAAAGTAGGAGTACAAACATTAGTATCGGTGGCATCGTAGTCAATCTAGCGCGAGTAATCACAGATTGAAAACGGATGTTCCATAAAAAAGCCTTGCAGAAATTCAATTCTGCAAGGCTTTTCCATTTTAAAGAGACAAAATACTAAGCGAAGCGCGCTGTACTACTCGAATCATTAGCGACTGTTTCTCTATTGACAGCTAACCAAGGATTATGGCATTCCATTACGTCGTCCTGTTCGATTTCAGGATTCCATAAGGTGGCGTTGGCGGGCATTTTTGCTTCTTTACGGTTAAAAACGTTTAACCAAGTTCTTTTTGAATGTTGCATGGGAAATGAAAATTAAAAAAAATTAGTGTTCAAGTGATGTAATCTAAAACGGTTGACGGACTGGGAAAATCCTTTTCTGGTCTTTAGGTCAAAATTGTTCATAAAATTGAACAAGCCGTTTGGTCAATTTTGAAATCTAAATAGCGATTGAATTTTAAAACAGATTTCATTTTGAGTAGCTAAAAAGCGCAAGCTGAACTACTCGTTGCCGTTACATCGGGTTTGAAAAAAAATTTAAGGTGAAAAAATATTGTTTTGGATATAATTAAAGTTAGTACTTAATCAAAAAAGTGTGGTAAATTATTCTTCAAATAAAAGGGAAAAAATTTTGTTCAGTAGAACATTTTTAAAACGAAAGGAAATCATTTTCGCTGCCTCTTCATCAGAAATTAATTTTTAAAATCAGAAAAAATTAATTCAGATATGATGGAAGTCGAATGTAATGACAAAAAATATATCGTAAACATCTTACTCTGCCATTCAAAATGCAAAAAGCATACTTGTTTCAGTGTGCTTTTAACACGAAGTTTGGCGATTTTCCTAGTCACAACAACGAAAATTTTATTCCAATGTTTGGTTCACCAATTATCTTTTTGAAAAATACTACTTTTAGGGTAGGAAAGTGGTTAGCAAGTAGCATTGAAAATTTCTAACCACCTCTAAATATCTCTAATCATTTTCCCTTATGGCAAAACTAACCTTAGATTGGCTTCGTAATGAAGCAACGCCCGCATCTTACGAGCGAGGCGGTCGCTATTATCATCAGGTCGGTGCAGTTCAAAAAACGGCTAATGTGTATCAAGCAGAAGTAGCGGGATCGAGTACTTATCAAGTCAACTTGGAAGAAAGTAGTATTGATGTACATGGTTTTTGTAGTTGTCCATATAGCGGAATTGGCGTTTGTAAACATATTGTAGCAGTTGGTTTAAATGTGTTAGATGGAAATTATACGGAGGTAGCTACTGTCACAAACGAAGTGGAATTTTCTTTAGTAGAACATAATCCCGAAGCGGTCTCTGACCATGAAACGCCACCAGATGTAGATGATTTTTATCAAAATGTTTTCTCTACCGCGCCAGAGGAACAGCAAGCCGCATTTCTGCGCCAACTTTTCCAGCAGCAAACGGATTTACAAGCCGCATTTTCTGATTTTATCCAACCAAAACCAACAGCTGATAGTAATTATATTGCTACTCATGAAGTATATGAATCTATCCGTCGGCGTTTGCCACAGCTAGAATTTATTTACGAATCAGAACACGAAATTGAGGCTTTTCGCTACGAAGATGATGACCGAAATGCAGATAATTACGCTGAAGTATTCGCACCCTTTGGACAGAAAATGGTTGTGCTGTTGCAAGAGAATGATTTAAGTAATGCTTTGCGCATTTTATTAGGAATCTATATCGCTACGCAGCAATTGGAACAACTAAACTGGCGTGACTATCCTGTTTTTAAAGATAACTTATATGACTTGCGTTTTCCTTTTGTCGAATGGGAAATGACTGCTGCCGACCAGTTTAAGTTGATGGATATTCCGGAAAGGACTGCTAAGAAGTTACTCGCACAGTTATTTCAATACTCGTATGATGAATTAGAGGAAGGAAATGTGTCATTTGTTCCTGCTGATTTTGCTAATGTATTTCGCGTCCTTACTCCCGAGTTAGAAGCGGCTAATTATTTACTCACCTTATTGGATGAAGGACAGTATTATCGTTTAGAAAACGTACACCTTTATTTATATGCCTTGGAAAAACTGTCAGAAACCGAGCGGTGGGTGGAAACGGGTGAAGATTTCGCAACGAATAACCCTGCGATTGCTAAGCAAATGCTCCAATATTATTTTACGGAAAATGACCACGATAGTTTTTACCGACTCGCGCAAATTACTTTTGACACTTTTCCACTTATTATCGGACCATTTTTATTGAAAAAGGTACGACCTGAATACGACCGTGATTTATATGTCGCTATTTTACAAGAGCAAGTAACACAGCAAAATGATCTGGCTGCCTATCGCAAGTTGCGCAATTACTTGGACTTACAGGAGCGCAATGCGTTTATCGAGCGCAATTATTTGGATGCCGATTTTTATGTGCAATTATTGGAAATTGAACAACGGTATCAGGATATTTTAGAATTTGTGCGGGAACATCTACATTATCATCGCTTAGGCGAAATTGTACAACCCATTTTGCAAATTTTTCCCGCCGAAGTATATGAAATGCTTACGCAACAGGCAGTAGAGGCAATTCATCATGTTGAACAAACCCCTGCCCATTTCAAACGAATTGCGCAAAATCTGCGACCCATTTTACAAATTAAAGGCTACGAAGAACAGGCAATTGGTTTTAGTAAAAAATTAAAAAAGAAATACTCAAATCTAGCGGATTTAGTAGCCGCATTAAAAGCGGTTGGTTTTTAGCAAACGTATTTCGTAGATACTTTTTATCTTGGCGTAAATTTTAACCATCAACTTTATGTCTGACATCGACGCTATCCATATTAATTTCAATCCCGATCAACTCATTTTACTGAATATTTGTTTGGCATTTTTGATGTTTGGCGTAGCCTTAGATATTAAATTGAGTGATTTTCGACGGATTTTTGAGCAGCCCAAAGCGCCCATAGTTGGACTGATTTCCGAATATTTATTGCTGCCGATACTGTGTATTATTTTAGTATATATCTTTCAGCCACCAGCGAGTATTGCACTTGGTATGGTGATGATTTCTTGTTGTCCAGGCGGTAGCACTTCCAATTTTATGGTGCATTTAGCGAAAGCGAATGCCGCACTATCCGTTTTATTGACTTCGATTACGACCTTGGCGGCGATTGTCATTCTGCCGTTGGCGTTCAGCGCGTGGAGTTACTTGATTCCAGCAGATGGGAGCGGTATTAACTTAGAAGTTGATCCGATTGGTATGGTAAAAACGATTATCCAATTGGTATTTATTCCCGTTGGAATTGGAATGTATATTAACCACCGCTTTCCTAATTTTACTAAAAAAATTGAACGTCCAGTGCGGCTGATTTCAATTTTCATTTTCTTCTGTTTCGTCGTTTTTGCCGTTGCAGGCAACTATGAAAACATCCTTTCCTTTATTCATCTAGTTTTCTTAATCGTTTTAGTCCATAATGGATTAGCGTTTATCATGGGCTATTATTTTGCCCGCTGGAATCGACTGTCGATTCATGATTCCAGAGCCATTTCGATAGAAACTGGGATTCAAAATACGGGCTTAGGTCTGATACTCGCCTTCAATTTTTTTGATGGATTGGGCGGTATGACTTTGATTATTGCGTGGTGGGGCGTATGGCATTTAATTAGTGGTTTTTTGCTTGCTACTTATTGGTCAAAGAATTAATAAAATCTGTGTTTTAATTGTTTTTACATTGTTTAGTTGGTGATTTTCTCTTCAAATTGGACGAAAATCATCTTTTTTTGTTTTTTATTAATAATTAACATTACTTTTCGCGAAAATTACCGTCTTACCACTGATACTGATAAAAACTTTTCCACACCACAAGAAGTTCATACTATCCCATTGAACGCTTCACGATTTTCAACTCCAACGATACTTAGTATTTTCTAACTGTTACTTAAATCTCCTTCCTTCTGATACTAAAGCGATTAGTACACCTTGGTGTTTCTAATTGGCACACCCACACCCACTACAAAAATTAATATTGTTTTTCTACGCTAAACGAAGTAGTAAAACATTCCATTTAATTCAATCATTTCAAATTCAAAACCAACAACATGGTAGACAATTTATTAAAAGAACTACAAGACGGCTTAGGAAGTCAGCTGATTAAACAAGCTAGTAGCTATTTAGGAGAAGGCGAAGCACAAACGGGTGCTGCACTAAGTGGTATTTTGCCAACTATTCTCGGTGGATTAGCTAAGACTGCATCAAGCGGTAACGGCGCAGCTTCTATCTTTGATATGTTGACTAAAAACAACATGGACGGTAGTCTTTTAAATAACATTGGTTCAATGTTTAGCGATTCTAACCAATCTTCTTCGATGATGGATATGGGCGGCTCGCTATTAAAAATGGTATTAGGCGGCGGTAGTCAGCAGAGTACAATTATTGACATGATCACTAATTTTAGTGGCATGAAAAAGAGTTCAGCGGGTTCATTGATGTCTATGGCAGCACCCATTTTAATGAGTATCATTGGTAAAAAAGTAAAAGGCAACGGTTTAAACATCGCTGGTTTAGCTTCTTTATTAATGGGTCAAAAAGGCTTTATTAAGTCAGCTATGCCAGCAGGCTTAGCAGGAATCGCAGATACTTTAGGCTTTGATGCTATTGGTCAAAATCCAGCAGAGGCAGTGACTGCTGCGGCTAAAGAAGATGCTAAAAAAAGTAGCTGGTTGATGCCAGCTTTAATTGGCGCAGCAGTACTATTTGGATTATTCTATTTCTTACGCGGTTCAGGTGGAATGGATGCTGTGGGCGACGCAGCCAATTCTATTAAAGATAAAACGGAAGCTGCGGCAGGAGCAGTAAAAGATGGAGCTGTGGGTGCAGTAGCTGCAACGGGTGATGCGCTCCAAGAAGGTGCAGACGCGGTAACAGAAGGTGCTGGTAACCTTGCCGAAGGTGCAAAAGATATGGCTGGTAAAGCAGGCGAAATGGCAGGTGATGCACTAGATGCAACTACCAAAGCAGCGCGGGAAGCATTGTCTTCGGTAAAATTTGCAGCGGGTTCTGCGGGTGAAAAAATGGCAGATTTCTTTAAAACGGATGCAGCCGAAGCAAGTTTTACTTTTGAAAATTTAACTTTTGCTACGGGTTCAGCAGATTTGGAAGAAAGTTCTTTGACTTACTTGGATCAATTAGTAGCGATTCTAAAAGCTTATCCAAATGCAAGTGTAGTAGTCACTGGTCATACTGATAATACAGGTGATGCAGCCAAAAACGAAACACTTTCACTAGATCGCGCTAATTCAGTTAAAAATTACTTGGAACGTCAAGGTATTACCAGCGAGCGGATGACTACTGTAGGAAAAGGTGGTACAGCGCCAGTTGCTACTAACAGTACCAAAGAAGGTCGTCAAGAGAACCGTCGTATTGAAGTACAAGTGAAGCGATAATTTAAACTTGTAGAACAATTTTAATGGCGTAATTGTCAAATTGTCAAATTGTGGTGCGCGTTTAATGTGTACAATTACGCAATTGTACCATTTTACAATCAATTACAAGTTAATGTATCAATTGAATTAGTAAGTAGGAAGACGTTAGACATTAGGTATTAGACGTTAGATAACTCACTGAGTATCAATTTTCTAACGTCCAGCGTCCAACGTCTTAAATCTGTCAACCTACTTAATCAGAGATCTGAATCTGATAACTACATCATGGTTTAGCTAGTCCGTCAGAAAGTTAGTTTTGCTCATAGGTTTTTTGTTTATGTTTTTTCATTCCGCTTTCTGACATTAGACTATTAAACATACTATTTAGATCAGTAGCCAGACAGCAATATTGCTGTACTGGCTACTTTTTTATAGTCGAAAAACTACCGTTCAAAAATTACTCTTAGTCCCCTTGTAATTGAAATTTTATGGGTAACGTCATCCTCACTTTTACTTTCTGTGTGCGTTGTTGCCCTGGTATCCAATTGGGCATATTTTTTATGACGCGCAATGCTTCTTTTCCACAACCACCTGCGAGGTCGCGGATAATTTTTGCGTCAGTGACAGCTCCGTTTTTATTGATAACAAATTGAATTACCGCAGTGCCAGTGATGTTATTTTCGCGGGCTAAGGCTGGGTAACGAATTTGACTTGCTAAGTAAGTCATGAGCGCGCGGTCAGAGCAGCGTTTTCGTTCGGATTTTGATAATTTGGTCGCAATACAATCACCAAAAAGCGGCATTTTTTCTACGATAATAAAAGGCGTATCATCAAATTGAGGTTCAGCGGGCGGAGGTGGAGGCGGGGGTAATGCTTTATCCACGATGAAGTGCATAGCAGGAATATTATTATTAATTGCAGCAGTTTGGGCTAAATTTTTGATTGGTGCTTCTAGTGGTAGCTCCTCGATGAGTTCTTCGGTCTCTACAATAATATCTTCAGTTACTTTGAAAATAGGTGGAGGCAATTGGCGTGGGCGTTCATGTGCTGTTCGAATCACGGCAACATCATCCAATTCATTCATCATAATTGAAATTTCCGCATTGGGATTTTCATAGTCGTATGCTGTATAATCAAATGCCAATATGGTTAAGATTAAAGCAACGATGAATCCCAATTGTAAATATATTGAGCGATTTCTGTCTAGACGTGAGATGTTTACTCTTTCCATGATCCAAATGATTTGAAAAGTTACCACCCTCAAAAGGGTATTTAATAATATTGCTTCTTCAGATAGTTGTAGAAAAAAATACCGACAAAGACAACTCTATTGATGTAGAAGCGTTCCTTTTTGGCGTATGGAAAAACGATTAAATTGATATTTAAGCTTAATTTTGCGTTTTTGTCATATAAGGAACGACGAAGTTATTTTTTGACCGTTACTTAACTTCCTTTAACTGCTCATTTAATTATTTCGTCGTTCCTAAGCTCTAAATGAATAGCGTTTTTCTATTTCATTTATGCTGATATTTTTTTAACGGCGGTACGGATAATATTGAACAACATCCAAACCACCGTCGAATTATTTTTATACTACATTTTACATGATTGCATTTTCTCGATTTGAATTAGCGAATGGTTTGCGCGTTATCGTTCATGAAGACGACAGCACGCCGATGGTGGCAGTGAACGTGCTTTATAATGTGGGCGCGCGTGATGAGTCGCCTGAGAAGACGGGTTTTGCGCACTTATTTGAACATTTAATGTTCGGTGGCTCTGCGAATATTCCTGATTTTGATGAACCGATCCAAAACGCGGGCGGAGAGAATAATGCCTTTACCAATAATGACATTACGAACTTCTACGACTTATTACCTGCCGAAAATATAGAAACAGCATTTTGGTTAGAATCTGATCGGATGTTGAGTCTAAATTTTGACGAAAAGGTATTGGACGTACAGCGAAAAGTAGTCATCGAAGAATTTAAAGAGACTTGTCTGAATCAACCTTACGGGGATGTTTGGCATCATCTTTCTGATTTAGCTTATAAAGTACATCCTTATCAGTGGCCTACGATTGGCAAAGTACCTAAGCACGTCGAGGATGCTACTATGGATGATGTGAAGGATTTTTATTTTAAATATTATCGTCCGAATAATGCTATTCTGGTCGTGTCTGGAAATGTAACGCTTGATCAAATACGCGATTTGAGCGAAAAATGGTTTGGTGATATTCCTGCGGGTAACATTCCTCCGCGTCAAATGCCGATCGAACCCCCCCAAGAACGTTTGCAAAAAAGAATCAACTTAGCAAATGTGCCTGTTGATGCACTTTATCTTGCATTTCACATCAAAGAACGGCAGCATCCAGATTATTATGTGACGGACTTGTTGTCGGATATTCTTTGTAATGGGAGTTCTTCTCGTCTATATCGGCGTTTATTGAAGGAGAAACAACTTTTCACAAGCATTGATTGCTACGTGACGGGGAGTATTGATCCTGGTTTGTTGATTATTGAGGGTAAGCCCATCGCAGGTGTTACTTTAGAGGAGGCTGAGGCTGCTATTTGGGAGGAACTGGAAATTTTGAAATCTGAACCAGTAGGTGCAATCGAATTACAAAAAGTCAAAAATAAAGTAGAGAGTTCGCTTATTTTTTCGGAGGCAAATGTATTGAACAAGGCGATTAATCTAGCATTTTTCGAGTTATTAGGCGATGCTGAGTTGATTAATTCTGAGGTAGATTTATATGCCAAAATAACTGCCCAAAGCTTGCATCGGGTCGCAAATGAAATCTTGACGGCAGAAAACTGTTCTGAACTATACTATAAGTCAAATGGTGAGTCACCAGTAGTAGAAATGGAAGAGGAAGAAGAATTAGAAATATAAGTTTTTAGTATAGAGTCATCTGGATGTAGTAAAAATTTATATTTTGATATTTGAGATAAATACCATCTATCCTTTGGTGTTTAAATCATGGGCATAAAAAAAGTCGTGCCTAAATGACACGACTCGAATAATTATAATCCCATGAACATATTTCGATGATTTCATAATTCGGAAATAATTGCAAAATTTATTTGCAAGTCCAAATTATTACTGTAACTTCGCATTATTATTTTTATAATATAACAAATTTATTCCCATAAGCATCCCCTTATTATTTATCCATTTATCGATTTTTAGAGATAAATAATCCCGTGAACATGAAATTCAAAAGGTTAACCACTCGGTTAGCCTTTTTTTATGTCCCTACCTCACTGTTTGATATTAATAATCAATGCGGCTATATTTTTAGACATGTAGATGATAATTTAAAAAAAAGTAATTCGTTCAAACTCAGGCGAGTCAGAACGACTTACCATTAACAAATTATAATCCCATGAAC
>JBGCES010000755.1:0-2422 GCA_045106545.1 Saprospiraceae bacterium | reverse complement strand
ATTTTTGACTGAGGCTATTTTTGTGCTAGACAAGGCAAAAAACGTAGTCATAGTCTTTTTACGACGAGGCTTTTTAACGATGTATAGTGCAAAAAGAGACCGTCACAAAATGTGTCGATTATTTTAGGTTAACTACTTATGTTGGTTTTTAAAACCAAAACCGTTCTTTTGCAGAGAAACTGTCAATGAACTATTAAACATATGCAACTCTTCTCCACCACGGCTACCGAGCAACGACATCAACTTGTTTATAATCTCGCCCCATTTGGTGATAAAATAGTCTTACCCGAAGCCTATCTAGTTGCTGTCAGCGATACGGGAGAGCTGACCTATTACCTGCGCAAAGTGCAACAAAATAATGTCGCTGCCTTTGGCTATCCACTGACAGGTACATATGCTGAAATTTTTCAGATTATCGAGCGGTTACAAATCAAAAATTTAGAAAAAAAATACAACGCTACCTTAAAACGCCCGCTCAAGTTACCACAACTATTAGCTGAACTAACGATTAAGAAAAAGATACTGCAATACGTTGATAATCAATTAAGTAGATTTTTAGAATTGGTACAAAAAAGTGATACAAATCTCACTTGGGACGGGCAAAAAAAGGTAAAACTATCCGATATGGAAGTGCCGTTTGCGGATGAAGTCTTACGCGCTCACGCTGCCTTTAAACGGACGGATGATGGCATGCATTATCGCTTACGTTTAGAAGATCGAAACGGTGTTTTTCGTATTCGTAATCAAGATATTCGCGTCCTCACCAACGAACCTGCGTGGATTTTGATGAATTTAAAAATCTATCGTATTGCGCATATCAATGGCAATATGACCAAAGCGTTTATGGGTAAAAACGTTGTTCCCGTTCCAGAACGCCACATTAAGACTTATTTTAATTTTGTTAGAAAAGTTGCCACTAAAATTAGCATCGAAGCCGAAGGTTTTGAGATGGTGGACGAAAATGAATTACAGGCAGCGGTTTTAAAATTAGAACGCAATATTTTTGATAAAACTTTTGGTATCAAATTGCAGTGGCGCTATCGCGGCAAAGATTTTCATTGGCAAGACACGAAGGCGCAGACTGTCGCGGTAGATTTTGGTGATGGCGATGATATTTCCATTCGGAAAATTACGCGTGATTTTGCGCGTGAAAAGGCATTTTTAAAAACCTTTGCAAGTTTTAAGGTAAAAGCGGATACGGATAACTTATTCCGTCCCGTGAGTTCGGGCAAACCGATTGATGTAACGGCTTGGTTTATTGAAAAAAAGAGCGAATTAGAAGCGGCAGGATTTCAGGTCGCAGACATTCAAATTGGCGACAAACGCGTCGTCAACGATATTCCCAAAATCAGTTTTAATCAAACACGCGGACTTGATTGGTTGGACATTCACGGTACGGTGACGGTCGGAAAGTTTACGTTTAAATTTTTAAAACTTGCCAATTATATTCGTACCGAAGATCCATTCTTTCCGTTGCCTGACGGCACGTATTTTATCATTCCGCAAGAGTGGATGACGCGTTATAAAGGCTTGGTGCAGTTTGCAAAAATGAAAGATGATAAGCTACGCATTCATAAGAGTCAGTATGGCGTTTTAAGCGAAATAGAAGGCTTGGATGCCGAAAAGTTTATTGAAAAGGTAGATTATCAACCTTCTAAATTCCTCAAAGCAACCTTGCGCCCTTATCAATTAGAAGGTATCAAATGGCTCGTCAATCACCATGAAAACGATTACGGCGCACTCTTGGCGGACGATATGGGATTGGGTAAAACCTTACAAACGATTGCGCTACTCCTTTACGCCCGCGAACAAAAAGCAGCGGAAAATGCGGGAGGAGAAGACATTGCTGTGGACTTATTTAATACCGTAGAAAATCACGTGCCGCTACAAGCCTTAATCGTGCTGCCGACCTCGCTGATTTATAACTGGGAAAGTGAAATTAAAAAATTCGCGCCCCCGCTGCTCACTTATCACCACGTCGGACCAAAACGCCACAAAGATCCAAAGCTGCTACGGCGTTTTGATGTATTATTAACCACTTATCAAACCGCTCTCCGCGATGTGGAACTACTCCAACAGGGCAATTGGGAATACATTATTTTGGACGAAAGTTAATAATGATTTTGCATTTGCTAAATACCTATATTATTATCTAACAACTATTGATTTTGTTTCCAAAGATGTGGGTTCAGCAATACCAAGTTTAACAACCAGTCTTTTAAAGGTGCTAGAAATAACACTTCCTCCCCTCCCAGAACAAAGCGCCATCGCCAGCATTCTATCTGCCTTAGATGACAAAATAGAAAACAACCTAGCCATGAACAAAACCCTAGAAAAAATGGCCATGGCACTTTACAAACATTGGTTTGTAGATTAAAACCCCAGATTTTGTGGGTTAATTTTAGAAATATCGCTTTGTACG
>JBGCES010000754.1:0-2337 GCA_045106545.1 Saprospiraceae bacterium | reverse complement strand
TTCCTTCAAGGAATCCGATACCTAAATTTTCACGAAGCTATCTGATACTTTCATCAGCAATTATATTCCCAATTTTACATCACCATTACTGGTTACGTTGATGCGTGGGCAGAAGGGCACTTGTGAAGTTTGGAAGTTGAAATTGCCCAAGTTCATTTTCATGAAATTCGCCCGAAAGACATTCAGAATCGAACTCAACACCGGCACATTCACAGCGGCACGTACCGATTGGGCTTTCAAATCAATCTGATTATTATTACAATTCAACACCAAATCAAAATCCACGTCAGTTTCTAAATCTACGGGAGCATCGTATTTTAAATCTAGATCAAAATGTAACTTGTTGCTGCCCGCTCGTTTGGCCTCGACGTAAGCGCGTCCGAATTTTTTGCCGAATTCCAATTTACTCAATTTTGGCTGGGTATTCATCATATGACCTACATAACACTCCACCATTTTCTCTAAATCAGCACGACGAATCACGGAAGGTGGCAACCAAATCGATTTATTGCTAGTGAGGTGTTTCCAACCCGCAGAACTGCGTAATGTTCTGCTACTAATCATGTAAGTCGGTCCGCTACCTGAGTTGCCATCCAACCAATGACAGTTGCTAAACACTTTTTTGTAAATGGGTAACGGCGTATTGTTTACCAATAATTCTACGGAACGCACACACCAACCATCATTACCATTAATACCTAATTTCAAAAATTGAATATCGCGAATGCTTTTTACGCCAGCGTCAACGATGTCGTAAGTGTCAACTTGATTCTTCTCGCGGTCATTGCCGCCTTTATCTAGATAATAGCGCCCTCCGCGACTATTCAATTGAACATAAACTTCGCTGTCCGTATTTGCCTTATCGCTGCCATTCGTTTTGACGCGCAATTGCAATCTCCATACGGGTATATTTTCAAAAGCAGGACGCAAGTTTTCAGGTAGCGTAATTTTATCCGATGCTCCATCCAGGCTTTTAAATCGCCATTTTTGCGCATTGGTACGATTTAATGGATGTTGCCACACGCGAGTTTTCGGTGCAGTATTGCCGCCACGAACATCAAGATACAATCCACTTACTTTAGCTTTTAGATAATAATATCCACCGCCAGCAGGAACGGGCTTCCATTTCTGCGCATCCGTTCCATTCTTACCATACTGCCAGATAAAGGCACCCGATTTACGGCTACCACCTTGTACATCCAAATACAATCCGCTACGGCGTGATTTAATATAGTAGTAACCGCCGCCTGCACTTTCTAGCTTCCAATGTTGGGCGTTACTCGTATTAGGTGTGAACATCCAGATGGGCGTTCCAGCCTCTTTCTTTCCCCACTGTACATCAAGATGCAAGCGGTTTAATTTAGATTCAATGTGTACCCATTGGTTAGTGATTACGGTAGCTTGAAGCGTAAAAGAAGCTACAAAAAGACATAGGAATAGTACTGAAATTTTGGTGATTGATTTCATGATTAAGTTTTTTTAAATACTCTTCAAAAATTAACTACGCCGTTTTTTAAATGATGATTTTTCAAAATGAATGGTTTTTCTTTGGAAAATCATCAATTAAAAAACCTAAAAGTTGGAGTTGATTTTTGATTAATATTTAGTACATCTTGGATAAGGATTTTAAATCAAAAGTGAATGTCGCTCCACTTTTACATTTTGCGGTTTTACATTTTAAATTTTACATTATTTCTAGTTGCGGTGATCAACCACATTTGTTCTTTTATTTTTGCGATGGTCAACTACATTTGGTCGTTGCTTACGGCGCTCGTCTAGGGTAAGTCGTTTAGTAAATTTGGGAATATTTAGTCGCGTCCGAAAATTGTTATTCCGTTCATTAGTTTCCTGAATGCTATCGGTATAAACATCATCGCTAGTGCGATCTCGATCCGCTACGATATCAAAGACGGTAGATTTGCCACTGTAAGCCGCTGATAGTTTGATTTCAGAACGCAGCGTAACGGTTTGTCCCGCTCGGATACCGCGTGAATTACTAACTGTGATAAAAGCGGAACGACCACCTCCTCCAACAAAAACGTAGAATGAACGGCGAGCGGGAATATTACCTTTCCCAATATTTTTTATCGTTACCAAAACGGGAACCGTGATTTCATTTCCATAATACACTCGGTTACTATCCGTCGTCCGAATTAGATTAGCACTCGTGACAATTAGATCGGGTAAGGAAGCTAATTTTGCTTTTCTATTCGCTGGTGCTGTGGGGCGAATGATGTCAGAAGCAGGTTGTGCCTGCACCATATTTATCGATAAGAAAAGCAGACTGAATAAGCTCAAAAACGATTTTAGATTTTTCATGATATTTATTTTTAAATG